>NZ_KB290502.1:22676-40792 GCF_000282835.1 Pandoraea sp. B-6
TCTGAGTGCGCTTCGGTGCGTTTGACCGCGCTTGGCGCAGCGCGATACGTGGCCGGCGCTTGCACGCCGGCCCGACGTTGTTGTTGCTTCACTTATGCGGCTTATGCCGCTCGTGCCGCTTATGCCGACGACACCGCCGGCTTCACCGCCGTCACATCGATTTCGACCAGCCACTCCGGGCGCGCCAGCGCCTGCACAACGATGCCGGTCGACACTGGAAACACGCCCTTGAGCCAGCGTCCCATGACGTTGTAGACCGCCTCGCGATAACGCGGATCGACGAGATACACCGTGACCTTGCAGATATCCGCGAGCTGGCTGCCGCACTCGTCGAGCAGCATCGCAACGTTGGCCATGGCCTTTTCGGCCTGCGCGGCAACATCGCCGATGCCAACGGATTCGCGCGTATCGAGATCCTGGCCGATCTGACCACGCAGATAAATAGTGTTGCCGGCGACGACCGCCTGACAGAGGTCGTTGTCGAGCTTCTGCTCCGGGTAAGTGTCGCGGGTGTTGAATTTGCGGATTCGGGTGTGCGTCATGATGTCTCGGTATGGGGTCTTGATGGGGGTCGGCACGGCGCGCGATGGCGTCGTGCACTCAATGTGTCAGGATCTTCGAGAGAAAGCGTTTGGCGGCGGCACTGGCGGCGTCGTTGAAGAACATGTCGGTCGGACTGTCCTCGATGATGGCGCCGTCCTCCATGAACACCACGCGATGGGCCACGCGTCGCGCGAACCCCATCTCGTGCGTGACGACCATCATCGTCATGCCTTCGCGGGCGAGTTCGACCATCACGTCGAGCACCTCGTTGACCATCTCCGGGTCCAGCGCCGAGGTCGGCTCATCGAACAGCATGGCCATCGGGTCCATCGACAACGCGCGCGCAATCGCCACGCGTTGCTGCTGACCGCCCGACAACTGCCCCGGATACTTGTGCGCATGCGCCGACAGACCGACGCGATCGAGTAGCGCGCGCGCCTTGGTGCGGGCCGCGTCGACACCGCGGCCCAGCACGATCTGCTGCGCGAGCGTGAGATTGCGCGTGAGATCCAGATGCGGGAACAGCTCGAAATGCTGGAAGACCATGCCAACCTTGCTGCGCAGCTTCGGCAGGTCGGTCGTCCTGGCCGTAAGCGACGTGCCGTCGACGACGACATCGCCCTTCTGGAAAGGCTCCAGTGCATTGACCGTCTTGATCAGGGTCGACTTGCCGGACCCGGACGGTCCGCACACCACCACGATCTCGCCCGCGCCCACCTGCGTTGAGCACTGCTTGAGCACGTGATGCGCGCCGTACCATTTGTCGACGTTCCGGATGTCGATGATGGGCTGTGCGGTGCTCATTTGTCGAAGTGCCCCGCGCGAATCGATGCGCCGATCAGGTTGAGAATCAGACGACCGGCCGTCACGCACGAGATCATGTTGGCATCGTCCTTCTCGGGCTGAATCTCCACGATGTCCATCCCGACCACGCGTCCCTTGCGTACCAGGCCGTGAATCAGCTTGCGCGCCTGTACAAACGTCACCCCACCGGGCGCGGGACCGGCAACGGCCGGCATCGTCGACGGATCGAGGCCGTCCGCGTCGATGGTGAGGTAGTAGTTGCCGCCGTCCGGAATGCGATCGAGCACGGCGTCCATGCCGATATCATGCAGCTCGTACGCGGTCACCAGTTCGGCACCGTAGGCGCGCGCCGCGACGAGTTCCTCGTAACGGCCGCTCCCCTGCGCGCGCAGGCCGATCTGCACGATGCGGTCCACGTGCGCCATCTCCGAGGCGCGGCGAATCGGGCTCGAGAGGCCTTCGCGCACGCCATTCACCTCGTCACGCCAATCCAGATGGGCATCGATGTGCACGAGCGTGATGGGCCCCTTCTGGTCCAGGCCGCGCAGCACCGGCGTCGTAATGCCGTGGTCGCCGCCAAGCACGATGGGCATCGCGCCGCCGGCCACGATGCGACGCACCGCCGCCTCGGCGCGGGCATAGTGCTCGCCGGGCTTCGTCAGGTCCGGGATGATGTCACCACAATCGACGAAGCGAATATCCGTGCGTCCCTGGAGCAGCGGCCCGTCGATGTCGAAGTCGTAGTGGTTCGGGCGACGCGCGATGCGCTCCGTCGCCTGGCGGATGGCGGACGGCGCATTCGTCTGGTCGTTGCTGAAATCCGACGCCGCATACGGGGCACCGTAGGGCATGCCCAACACGGCGATGTCGGCCTTGAGGTTGTCGATATCGAGATCCAGCTCAGAATACAGCAGGGTCGGATGGCCGGTGCGAGGGGCCACGGTGTAGGTCGTCATGAAAGTGTCCTCGGGTGGAAGTTTCGGGGCGTCAGGCGTGCCGGGTACGTCGCCCGACAACGGTTTCCAGTCGGCGCCCCACGCTGGCCAGCAAAACGCTGCTGACCCAGTAGATCAACGCTGTCGTGCCAAGCACTTCAACGTAGGCGAATGTGTTGGCCGTAAGCAGATTGCTCTGATAGGTCATCTCCGGCAGGCTCATGACCGAAAAGATGGCCGAGTCCTTGAACATCATGATCACGAGGCTCGTCGTCGGCGGAATCAGGAAGCCAAAGAGCTGCGGCGCGATGATGTGCCGTTGCGTCTGCCAATAGGTCATGCCGAGCGAGAGCGCCGCGTGCGTCTGCCCACGGGCGACGCTGCGCAGTGCCGCGCGCAGGATTTCGCAGAAGTAGCCGCCGGTGTAGAACGCCGTGCAACCTACCGCGACGCTCATGGCCGACGCGCCAATGCCGAGCTTGGGCAGGCCGAAAAACGACAGATAAACGAGAATCAGGTATGGGATGTTGCGCACCCCTTCCACGTAGCCCAGTGCGATAGGTCGCAAGATCGTGCGCGACTGCGCCGCATAGGCGGCGACGATGCCGATCGCCACGCCGAGCGGAATGCCGATGACGCTGACCAGGGCCGTGACACGCAGGCCTTCGAGCAGCACGGGAATCGCTTCCCTGACGATGGAGACATCAATGGCCATGGGGCAACATCCTGGAAACGCGGCGCTCGCACAGACGCGAGGCGGCCGAAATGCAGAACAGAAGGACGAAGTACACGGCGGCGGTGATCGCGAACACCTGTAATGGCAGGTCGGTCTGCAGCGTGGCATTGCGGGCGACTGTCGCCAGTTCCGGCACGGCGATGATCGACATCAGCGACGACGCCTTGAGCAGGATCGTGAACTCGCTGGTGAGCGGCGGAATGGCGCGATAGATCACCTGTGGCAGCAGTACGTGCCGCCAGACCTGCGAGACGCGCATGCCCATGGCGTAGGCGGCGGCGCGTTGCCCACGAGAGATCGTGCCGAGCGCGCCGCGCAGAATCTCGACGATATAGGCGCTCGTGTTACACGCCAGCGCGGCAATTCCGGCGGTGATGGGCGAGATCGAGATATCGAACAGCGCCGGCACCATGTAGTACGCGATCAGCATGTGAATCAGCGCCGGCGTGCCGCGAATCAGGCTCACCCACAGCACGACGAGCGAGCGCAATGGCGCGAGCGGCGAGATGCGGGCGAGCAGCAGCACGACACCCAGCGCCAAACCGATGGCGAAGGCGACGGCTGACGCGGCCAGCGTGATCGCCGTTCCCGAGACGACGCCTTCGAGGAACGGTGCGATCACGCCGCCCATGTCAAGCCCGCCGACCGTGGTCGCGGGCGTCAAATGGCACCTTGCGGCAGGTAGTTCGCGTGCGGCGTGTCCATCGACGCCCCGAACCACTTTTTCTGCAAGGCGGCGAGCTTGCCGTTCGCGCGGAATTCATCGAGCGAATCGTTGATGAACTTGCGGATCTCCAGATCGTTGGGATTGGCGACCCATGCCAGCAGCTTCGGCTGGCCGATGGTCCCGGCAATGCGGAACACGTTGGGCTGCTTGCGCATCTGGACGGCGGCGATATTGGACGGCATCAGCGCCACGTCGATCGTCTTGTTCGCGAGCGCGTTCGACACATCCGGATAGGCCTGAAACAGGCGCGTGCCGGCGTATCCCTTGCCGGTCTTTTCCTTCAGTTCCTTCTCGAATTCGTCGGCCACCGGCTGCGACGACGATCCCATCTGGGTGCCGATGGTCTTCCCGGCGATGTCCATGTCCTGCTTGATCGCTACGTCGTCGGCGCGCACCATCAGAACCGAACGCACCACGCCGACCGGCTGGCTGAAGGCGAAGCGCTTGGCGCGCTCCGGCGTGATGCCCACACTGGTGGCGACAAAGTCGAACTTGTGCGACATCAGGCCCGGCAGCAAGCCCTGGAACGGCAGGTTCATCTGCTCGAGCTTCACGCCGAGTTTTGCCGCCATCAGTTCAAGCACATCGTGCCCGTATCCGACCACCTGACCGTTTTCCACGAACTCGAACGGCTCGTAGGCCGCCTCGGTGCCGACCGTCAGCTTGCCGCGCTTCTTGATGTCGGCCAGGGTGCCGCCTTCGGCATACGCCATCGTCGGCAGGGCCGGCAGGGCCAATGCGGCGCTCGATGCGAGCGTCGCCTTTACAAAGGATCGTCTGGACCAGGTCTTCATCGCTTGCCTCGCGGGGTGTGGGTAGGGGATTGCGCTGGCGCATCGGTTCGGTCAGGTCCGGCCCGGTGCGAGTGAAATCCAATGTATGCGGGCAAAAAGATCATGAAAAATGATTTTTTTATTGGTATGGTTCCAAAAAACGAAACCTTTTGACACGCGCCATCCGCAGCAGGTTTGGCGCTATTTCCGGGAGTGGAGCAGTGGCAAGTCGTGACTTCAGTGAGCGTGACCTGCGCTCGTTGCGCATCTTCTGTGCCGTCGCTCAGGCCAGCGGCTTTGCGGCGGCGGAGAAGCAACTGAACATGTCGAAGGCGTCGATCAGCCGGCACATTCGCGAGGTCGAGGAAACCTTGGGTACTCGTTTGTGCGAGCGTGGACCGTCCGGATTTGTTCTCACGCACGCGGGCAAGGTCGCGCTGGACCTTGCCCGCGACGCGCTGAAGTCGCTGGAGCGCATACGTCCCGAAATCGATGCGGTGCGCGGTGTGCTCTCGGGCACGTTGTCCATCGGCATGGTCGAGCACGTCGTGTCCGACATCGGCTGCCACATACCCGAGGCACTTGCCGCGCTCAAGGCGCAGGCGCCCGACGTGAAGGTCGAACTCACGGTCATGACGTTCAACGAGCTCGACCTCGCGTTGCGCGAGCGCCGGGTACAGATCGCCATTCGCGGGATGTATCGTCGCGAAGCCGGGTTTCACTACCAGCCGCTGTTTATCGAGCGTCACCGCCTATACGTTGCGCGGCATCGGATCAAGGACGCGTCGACGCTCCCGCTCGTCTACCGGAGCCAGCCGTTTGTCCATGAAGCGCTCAATTCGCTCGGACTGACGCGAGGGCCAACGGCGTCAGGACTGGAGGCTGTCGCCATGCTGGTCCTCTCCGGGCATTACGTCGGACTGTTGCCGCAGTACTACGCCGCGCTGTTTGGCAAGCGCCATGCACTGGCGCAGGTTCCGACAGGGCCTGAGTATGAGAATGCCATCAGCGCCATCACCGAGGCCTCGCGGCCCAGGACGCGCGCGCTGGAGCTGTTTCTCGATCTGCTGGCGCAGTGTCACCCGCGCGAATGAGGCGTGAGGGTTCGGCCGCGCGGCGTGCTAGCCGATGCGGTGTACAGGGCATCCAAAAAAATTTTCTCGATTTTCCGCGCGTCGTCCCGCCCATCAAAACGCTCGTAACACGCCCGCAAATCGCCGTCCGACGGGCGCGATCACCATGCTGCAACGCAACAATCCAAACAATTGTTTCGATATTCACAATAATCGATTCAGCACTCAGGCATTGTCTGCGCATGCCCACACCCGCTATAGTTGGCCCGCCCCCGGGACGCGATGCCTGGTTGTGCCTCCGGACAGGTGATCCCTGTGAGGCGAGCGCATCAGCGTCATGTTGCAAACGTAGTTATTAATGCGATGTCACCATCGCCCGTAGAAATGAGAGACACAGCTACTACCGACGCCGCCATGGCCACCAAGCCGCCCACGCCGGAAGAAATCCGCAAGCGCATCTTCGCGATTGTTGCGGCATCGTCCGGGAATCTGGTCGAGTGGTTCGACTTCTATATCTATGCGTTCTGCGCGATCTACTTCGCGCCGGCGTTCTTCCCGAGTGCCAATCCCACCGCACAGCTGCTCAACACCGCGGGCGTGTTTGCCGCAGGCTTCCTGATGCGCCCCATCGGCGGCTGGATCTTCGGCCGCATCGCCGATCGCAACGGCCGCAAGAACTCGATGGTCATCTCGGTGATGATGATGTGCTTCGGCTCGCTGATGATCGCCGCGCTCCCGACGCACGCCAGCATCGGCAACTGGGCTCCGGCGTTGTTGCTGGTGGCGCGTCTGTTGCAAGGTCTGTCGGTGGGTGGCGAATACGGCACCACGGCGACGTACATGAGTGAAGTGGCGCTCAAGGGCCGTCGCGGCTTCTTCTCGTCGTTCCAGTACGTGACGCTCATCGGCGGCCAGCTGCTTGCCGTGCTCGTCGTTGTGATTCTCCAGCAATTGCTCAGCGAGGCCGAACTCAAGGCCTGGGGCTGGCGCATTCCGTTCGTGGTCGGCGCGATCACTGCGGTCGTTGCCTTGCTGCTGCGTCGCACGCTGCACGAGACGTCGACGAGCGCGAGCCGCAACAGCCGCGACGCCGGTTCGATCGCCGGGTTGTTCCGCCACCACAAGGCTGCGTTTTTCACGGTGCTGGGCTACACGGCCGGCGGCTCGCTGATCTTCTACACCTTCACCACGTACATGCAGAAGTACCTGGTGAACACCGCCGGCATGCCGATCAAGACCGCCAGCTACATCATGACGGGCTGCCTGTTCGTCTACATGTGCATGCAGCCGATCTTCGGCATGCTGTCGGACAAGATCGGTCGTCGCACCAACATGCTGCTCTTCAGCGCGCTCGGTGCCATTGCCACGGTACCGATCCTCACCACGCTCAAGACGGTGCAAAGCCCGACCGCGGCGTTTTTGTTGATTTGTCTGGCGCTCGCCATCGTCAGCTTCTACACGTCGATCAGCGGCATCGTGAAGGCCGAGATGTTCCCGATCGAAGTGCGTGCGCTCGGCGTGGGTCTGGCCTACGCCGTGGCCAATGCCATCTTCGGCGGTTCGGCGGAATATGTGGCGCTCGGCCTCAAGAAGGCCGGCATGGAGCCGACATTCTACTGGTACGTGACCGGCATGATGGTCCTGGCGTTCCTCGTCAGCCTGCGCCTGCCGCGTCAGGCAAAGTACCTGCAGCACGAGCACTGATCGGGCCCGTCGGGGGTTGGCGCGCGGTTCAGGCGTCGTCCCCCGAGGCCTGACGCGCGCTCTGCCAGATCGCGTCGAGCACCGGGTGCGGTTGGTGCCGGCGCCGGTAGAGCGCAATATCGAAGCCGATCTGCCATTCCTTGCCGCCCACGATCGCGAGCGTGCCGCGCGCAATGTCGTCGGCCACCAGGCGTTGCGGCAGCCACGCGATACCGGCGCCGCGTCGCGCCATCGCCAGAATCGCTTCGTACGAATCGGCCTGATACACCGGCTTGAGCGTGGGACGGTTTGCCATCTCGGCAAGATGGCGGGCCAGCACGGCCCGCAACGTCAGCGTGCGGGAGAACGCCAGCCAGGGAATCGACGACGGGCCGGCGGCAAGCCGATAGGTGGCGCGCCCCTTGGCGTCGAGCGCACTCACCGGCACCAGCACCTCACGCGCGACACTCAACCAGTCATAACGCTCCTGATCGATCAACAGCCGCGTGTGCGCACTGGAATACACGATGAGCAGATCGACCTCGCCGGCCGCGAGCCGCAGAATGGCCTCCTCGGCCCCTCCCGTGGACAGCGTCGCGGTGAAGAAGCCGATGCGCGAGACCGCCTCGTCGTACCAATCCGGAAAGAAGGTGGCGGCCAAGGTTCGGCCCGTGGCGATCTTCAGATTGTTTTCGAGTGTGGGCGCGGCGTCCTGCAACTGCGTGCGAGCGCCGTGAAGAATGTCGAGCGCATTGGTCGCCGCATCGAGAAACACGGTGCCGGCAGCCGTGAGTTCGAGCGGTTTGCTCCGTTCGACAAGCTGTGTGCCCACCCACTCTTCCAAGGCGCGGATGCGTCGCCCGAATGCCGGGTGCGTGACGAAACGGTTTTCCGCCGCTCGCGTGAAACTGCGCGTGCGTGCCAGTTCGACGAAGTCTTCAAGCCATCGCAGTTGCATACCGTCTCCTCACGGCCTCCCCACGGCCTCGACGAGGCCGATTCGTGTTTCGCTCAGGCCTTGGAGAGCGACTTGAGCGCGTGCTTGATGCCGTCGGACACGCTTGTGCCGTCGGGCACGCTCTTGACGGCGGCAAGCGCCTCCTTGTCGGAGTAGCCCAGCGCGAGCAATGCATTGACGACGTCGCTCTTGTGGTCGTGCGGTGTGAGCGCGCCGGGCACTGTGCCCAGTTGCGCGCCGAGCTTGCCCTTGAGTTCGAGCAGCAGACGCTCGGCGGTCTTCTTGCCGATGCCGGGGATCTTCGTCAGACGTCCCGACTCCTGCAGCGTGACGGCCTGGGCGATGTCCGCGACGCTCATGCCCGAGAGAATCGCAAGTGCCGTGCGTGCGCCCACGCCGGAGATCTTGAGCAGTTCGCGAAAGGTGTTGCGCTCGTCAGGCGAGCCGAAGCCGAAGAGCAGTTGGGCGTCTTCGCGCACGATGAACTGGGTGAGCAACGTCACGCGCTCGCCGAGATTCGGCAGGTTGAAGAAGGTGCTCATCGGCACCGAGATTTCATAGCCTACGCCCTGGCAATCGACCAGGATGTGCGGCGGATTCTTTTCCAGCAACGTGCCGGAGATGCGGCCAATCATTGACGCCTCGGGAGAGTGACTTCGACAGGCGGCAAGTGTAGCAGCCGCCAGCTCGGCAACGGACTCGGCAAGCTCATCCGTCGCCTTCGATGCCCGCGACCGCGTCGCCCGTCGAGCGTCTCGCCGCGCTGCGCAGACACTCAAGCGCCGCTGCCACCGCAGCCCGGTTCGCGCCGTCGTCGCGCCAGTACATCGAGATCGCCCCGAACCCCGCCAGACGCAACGGCACGATACGCAACGCCCCGAGCGCCTGCAGACGACTCGCCGTGCGGTGCGACGCCAGGCCGATCATGTCGCTGTTGTTGAGCAACGTCAGGTTGAGAATCGTGGAGTTCGATTCGACGGTGTCGTTCGGCAACGGATAACCGGCCTCCGCGAGCGCCGCCTCCAGCGCGTTGCGAATCGGCGTGCCGCGCGGCCAGACCACCCAGCGGTAACGCTGCATGTCGGGCCAGTCCACCCTGTCGAGCGAAAAGACCGGATGGCGCGCGCGCGCAACGAAATGCAGCGGCTCCAGATATAGCGCCTCGGCGCGAACGTTGCGGTCCTGCAGTTCGGGGGCCGAGCGCCCAACGACGATATCGATCTCGCTGTGCGCGAGCTGATTCATCAGCCGGTCCATCGTGTTCTCGATCACGCGGGCCTGCACGCGGGGCATGCGCTGCAGGAGCAACAACATCGCGAGCGGCACCGTGTCCGCCGACGACGCCCCCGACGTGCCGATCGCCACCAAACCGCTGCCGCCCTCGCGCATGGCGTCGAGATCGTCGCGCGCCGTGTCGAGCTGCGCCTCGATTCGCCGCGCGTGCTGGATCAGGGATTCCCCGTAGGCCGTCGGACGCAATCCCCGCGCCTGACGCTCGAACAGCGGCAGGCCAATGTCCTCCTCCAAATCCTTGAGCCACTTCGACAAACCGGGTTGCGTCGTGTTGAGCAATGTCGCGGACTGGCTCATGTTGCCGGTCTCCGCAAGGGTCAGCAACATTTGCAGATTGCGCAGACGCAGTCGATGGGTCCAGTCCATACGAAGTCTCCGGGCCCCCTCGGGACGCCCCCAAAATCACCCAATCCATACTATTTTTCGTATGGATCCGATGATTTATTCATTTCAAAGAATATGTCTCGCCGAGTATAACGCTACTCATAGACCCGCAAGCCCTCGTCGGCCGAGCTTGTCAGACGAGTTGACCGGGCCCCATATCGACACGGAGACACGCATGTCCGAACGCGCCCCCAGCGCCGATCGCGCTGCCTATTACGAACACATCGGGCACAACCACATGGCCCCGCTGTGGGAATCGCTGCACAGTCTCGTGCCCCCGCAGCCGCGCCCGCGCGTGGTGCCCGCCCTCTGGAAATACAACGAAGTGCGCCCGCTCGTGATGGAAGCGGGACGCGTCATCAGCGCCGAAGAGGCCGTGCGTCGCGTGCTGGTCTTGCAGAACCCGGGAACGCCGGGCTCGTCGAGCATCACGGGTTCGCTTTACGCCGGGCTGCAACTCATTCTGCCGGGTGAGATCGCACCGAGCCATCGCCATACGCAATCGGCCCTGCGCTTCATCGTGGAAGGCCGCGGTGCGTGGACGGCCGTAAACGGCGAGCGCACCACGATGCACCCCGGCGACTTCATCATCACGCCGTCGTGGACGTGGCATGACCACGGCAACCCGGCGGACGGCGAGCCGGTCGTGTGGCTCGACGGGCTCGACATTCCGCTCGTGCAGTACTTCGACGCCGGCTTTGCCGAGAACTACCCCGAGTCGCAACAGCCGGTGCAGCGCCCAGAGGGCGACAGCTTCGCGCGTTACGGCCACAACATGCTGCCGGTGCATCACAAGGTCAGCGAGCCGACCTCGCCGATCTTCAGCTATCCGTATGCCCGTTCGCGCGAAGCGCTCGACACGCTGTACCGCAACGGCGAACTCGATCCGTGGGACGGCATCAAGTTGCGCTATGTGAATCCGGCAACCGGCGGCTGGCCGATGCCGACGATGGCGACGTTCATGCAATACCTGCCCGCCGGCTTCCAGGGCAAGACCTATCGCAGCACCGATGCAACGGTCTTCTCGGTGGTCGAGGGTCGCGGCACGGCGCGCATTGGCGACGAAGTCTTCCAGTTCGAGCCGCGCGATCATTTCGTCGTGCCCTCGTGGGCGCCGGTGCAGCTCGCCGCGCTCGACGACGCCGTACTGTTCAGCTACTCCGATCGCCCCGTGCTCGCCGCCCTGAACCTGCTGCGCGAGTCACGCACCTGAGGCCAACCCAACGCTCACTTGCCGGCCCCGCGCGCCGAACACCCGCGTGAGCGGCGCGCGCCGCCTGTGTCCTTTCCTTTATTCGTCGAGTCAAACGCTATGTCCTTCGTCTTCGCTCCGCCCGCTACCGTCGCCATTCCCGTTGTCGGCAGCGCCGACCAGTTCGCCGTGCGCCGCGTGTACTGCGTTGGCCGCAACTACGCCGCGCATGCCCGCGAAATGGGCTTCGATCCCGATCGCGAACCGCCGTTCTTCTTCTGCAAGCCGGCCGATGCCGTGGTGCCGGTGGCCTACGGCGAAACGCTCACGTTGAAGTATCCCGCCCAGACGACCAACTATCACTACGAAGCCGAACTGGTCGCCGCGATCGGCAAGGCGGGCTCGGACATTGCACTCGAGCAGGCGCTCGAACATGTCTGGGGCTACGCCGTGGGGCTCGACATGACGCGCCGCGATCTGCAGATGAAGATGCGCGAAATGGGCCGTCCGTGGGAAATCGGCAAGGCATTCGATGACTCGGCCCCGATCGGCCCGATTCATCCGGTGTCGAGCGTCGGTCATATCGAGAAGGGCGCGATTTCGCTGACGGTCGACGGCGTGCAAAAGCAGAAAAGCGACGTCACCCATCTGATCTGGTCGGTGGCGGAAACCGTCTCGTACCTGTCGCAGTTCTTCCGTCTCGAGCCGGGCGATCTGATCTACACCGGCACGCCCGAAGGCGTGGGCCCGGTCAAGGCCGGAGAGACGATGGTCACCGCCGTGGAAGGGCTCGGCGAGATCACCGTGCGCGTGGTCTGAGGCCTCGTCATGCAGCTCTATAGCTTCTTCAACAGCTCGACCTCGTATCGCGTGCGCATTGCGCTCGCGCTCAAAGGGCTGGAATTCGACACCATTCCGGTGAATATCCGCGCCGGCGAGCATCGCGCCGGCGCGTATGTCGACGAGGTCAATCCGTCGGCCAGCGTGCCCGCCCTGATCGACGGCGAGATCGCGCTCGGCCAGTCGCTCGCCATCCTCGACTATCTCGACGCGAAATATCCCGAGCCGCGTCTGGTGCCGCAGGACATCGAGGCACGCGCCCGCGTGCTCGAATTGGCGATGCTCGTCAGTTGCGACATGCACCCGGTGAATAACCTGCGCATTCTGAAGTATCTGCAAGGCCCGCTGGGCCTCAGCGTCGAGCAGAAGAACGCGTGGTACCGCCACTGGGTCGACGAGGGCATGGCAGGCGTGGAGCGATTGCTCGGCAAGCATGGTCACGGCGCATGGTGCTTCGGCGATGCACCGACGCTTGCCGACGTCTGCCTGATTCCGCAAATCGCCAATGCCCGGCGCATGGGTTGCGATTTGTCGGCGTATCCGCGAGCGATGGCGGTCTACGCGCAGGCGGAGACACATCCGGCTTTCCTCGCGGCAGCGCCCAATCGTCAGCCGGATTACACGGCCTGAATTCCATCCAGAACGGCTGGACAGGCCGCAGGAGACAACCATGAGTCAAACCTCTCAACCCAAAGCGCTGGTCGTTGGCGGTGGCATCGGCGGCCTGGCGGCTGCACTCGCGCTCGCCAATCAGGGCGTGCAAATCGAACTGCTGGAGCAGGCCGAGACCATCGGCGAGATCGGCGCGGGCATTCAGCTCGCCGCCAATGCATTCGCGGCGCTCGACGCCCTCGGCGTTGGCGAAGCGGCGCGCGGTCGTTCGGTCTTCACCGACCACATCACCCTGCGCGACGCCATCGACCGCAGCATCATCGCGCAAGTCGACGTCGGCGCGCCGTATCGCGAGCGCTTCGGCAATCCGTACGCCGTGATCCACCGCGCCGACATCCATCTGTCGATTCTGGAAGCGGTACAGCGCAATCCGTTGATTCAGTTCCGCACCGCGACGCGGGTCGCCTCGCTGGCGCAGGACGACAAGCACGTCACCGTCATCGACCAGCACGGCGAGCGACACACGGCCGACGCCGTGATCGGCTGCGACGGCGTGAAGTCCGCCGTGCGCGCCGTGCTGATCGGCGACGAGCCGCGCGTGACCGGTCACGTGGTGTATCGCGCGGTCGTCGACGTCGAGAACATGCCGAAGGACTTGCAGGTCAACGCGCCGGTCGTCTGGGCAGGACCGAACTGCCACCTCGTGCATTACCCGTTGCGCGGCGGCACGCAATACAACCTCGTGGTCACGTTCCACAGCCGCGAGCAGGAAGTCTGGGGCGTACGCGACGGCAGCAAGGAAGAGGTGCTGTCGTACTTCGAAGGCATCGATGCGCTGCCGCACCAGATGCTCGACCGTCCGACCTCGTGGCGACGATGGGCCACCGCCGACCGCGATCCGGTCGCGCAGTGGAGCTTCGGGCGCGCCACGATCCTGGGCGACGCCGCCCACCCGATGACGCAGTACATCGCGCAAGGCGCCTGCCAGGCACTCGAAGACGCCGTCACGCTCGGCGCCGCGTATGCGGCGGCGAACGGCGATTTCGTCGACGCCTTCCGCCGCTACGAGCACGCCCGCATTCCCCGCACCGCCCGCGTGCTCTACGGCGCGCGCGACATGGGCCGTGTCTACCACGCCAAGGGGGTGGATCGCTGGGTGCGCAACTCGCTGTGGAAGGGCCGCACGCAAACGCAGTTCTACGACGCCCTGCAATGGCTGCACGGCTGGCGCGCCGAGCATTGCCTATCGCAAACCCCGTGGCTGGCTGAGGCCTGAGCGCTAACCACGCCCTACCTCTCGATTCACCGCCCGGCATCCGGGCATCCCGCCACGCGACGGTCCCACACCGTCGCGCGGCCCCCCTCGCCTCGCGTCTCGCGATACGGGGGCTCGGCAGCACTAATAACAACAATCACGGCAACACGTTTCGGCGACGACGGCTGACTTGCCGCGCCGCTTCTGGCAACCCTGAGGAGACAACCCATGCCAGCCACCCCCATCAACGTGACGGCGTTCATCGACCGCCATCGCATTTCCCCGTTCCAGGTGATGATCGTCGTGCTGTGCTTCCTGATCGTCGCCATCGACGGTTTCGACACGGCGGCCATCGGCTTCATCGCCCCTGCCATTCGCGCCGAATGGTCGCTCACCCCGGCGCTGCTCGCGCCCCTTTTCGGCGCCGGGCTCGCGGGCCTGATGGCCGGCGCATTCCTGTTCGGGCCGCTCGCCGACAAGTTCGGCCGCAAGACCATTCTCATCTTCTCCGTGGTGTTCTTCGGTCTGGCGAGTCTCGCGTCCGCAGGGTCGATGGAACTGTGGCAACTGATCGCATTGCGGTTTCTGACGGGCCTCGGACTCGGCGGCGCCATGCCGAACGCGATCACGCTGACGTCGGAGTACTGCCCTGAGTCGCGCCGTTCGTTCCTCGTAACCACCATGTTCTGCGGCTTCACGCTCGGCTCGGCGCTGGGCGGTCTCGCGTCGGCCGGGTTGATCGACGCCTTCGGCTGGCGCGCCGTGCTGATCGTGGGCGGCGTCATGCCGCTCGTGCTCGCTGTACTCCTGATGCGCGCGCTGCCCGAGTCGGTGCGCTATCTCGTGATGGCGGGCAAGTCGCCGGAGCGCATCGCGGCATCGCTACAACGCATTGCGCCGAATGAGGATCTGCGTGGTGCGACGTTCAACGTCGCGACGAAGCCGTCGACCACGTCGCCGGTGAAGCATCTGTTCAAACCCGAATTGCTGCGGGGCACGCTGCTTTTCTGGATCACGTTCTTCATGAGCCTGCTCGTGATCTATCTGCTCTCGAGCTGGTTGCCCACGCTGCTTCGCACCAACGGCCTGACGCTGCGCGACGCCGCCATCGTCACCTCGATGTTCCAGGTCGGCGGCACGCTCGGCGCCATCGTGCTCGGCGGGTTGATGGACCGCTTCAACCCACACTACGTGCTTGCTGCGGCTTACGTGCTTGCGGGCGTGTGTGTCGCCGCTGTCGGTCCTGTCGCCAGTTCTCCCGTGCTCGCCTCGGTGGCCGTGTTCTGGGCCGGGTTCTGCGTGTCGGGCGGTCAGGTCGGCGCGAACGCGCTGTCCGCTGGCTTCTATCCCACGGATTGCCGCGCCACGGGCGTGAGCTGGGCCAATGGCGTCGGGAGACTGGGGTCGGTGGTCGGCTCGGTTGGCGGGGCGTCGATGCTCGCCATGGGCTGGTCGATGCCGGCCCTTTTCGCCGCCATCGGCGTGCCCGCCGTGCTCGCCGGTCTGACGATGCTCACGCTGGGTCGCCTGCGTCATCATCAGGCCACGCACGCGGTGCAAGCCACGGCCTAAGCGTTTCGGCCCACGCAACAAGGCATACGTAACGCACACTGCCGCGGGTCTCGGGCTTGGGCGGGCGCCATTCGCATTGTGCGATGGCGCCCGCGTGCGTTTCGGGCCGGGAAATCCCGACAGCAAGGAGGTCGCGTGGCGTGTTGCATCGCGCAAATCGTTGCGGATAGGCATACAGTGTCGACTGGCGGCGAATTCGAGGTGTCCATTCGGCACCCGCGTCATTGCGACGCTGCGCCGCGAGCCCCCATTTCCCTGTGGAGATTGAAGGTGTCGTTGCCCTCATTGCTGGTCCTGATCCCGATGCACCCCGAGCAGTTGTCCGCACTGCAAACCCATTTCGATGTGGCTTACCACCCGAGCTATCACCCCGCGCCGCAAGGCTGGGGGCCCGACGGCGAGCGGGCGCGCTTCGTGCTGACTCACGGCGCGCGTGGTCTGAGCGCCGCCGAGCTGTCGCATCTGCCGAACGTGGCGTTGGTCAGCGCGCTGGGCGCCGGCTATGAGAATCTGGACGTCGCCGCCATGCGTTCGCGCAATATCGTGGCCGTGAACGGTGCCGGTGCGAATGCGCCGACGGTGGCGGATCAGGGCTTCGCCCTGCTGCTTGCTGCCGTGCGTCGCATTCCGGCCTACGACGCCGCCTGCCGCAAGGGTGTGTGGCGCGACGCGCTGCCGATGCAGCCGGGCGTGTCGGGAAAGAAGCTGGGGATCGTGGGGCTGGGGGCGGTCGGCCGTCAGTTCGCCAAACGCGGTGAGGGCTTCGATATGCAGATCGGTTACCGGAATCGGAACCGTCGCGACGATGCGCCCGCGCACTATCAATATTTCGACAGCGTGCTGGCGCTGGCCGAATGGGCGGACTACCTCGTCGTAACCGCTCCGGGCGGCGCGCAGTCCCATCACCTCGTGAATGCCGAGGTGTTGCGCGCGCTGGGCAAGCACGGCTTCCTCGTCAATCTGGGGCGTGGCAGCGTCGTCGACACGGCCGCCCTGGCGGACGCATTGCGCGACGGCGTCATCGCCGGTGCCGGGCTGGACGTCTACGAAGGCGAGCCGTCACCGCCTGCTGCACTGATCGATTTGCAGAATGTGGTGCTCAGTCCGCACGTCGCTGGCCGCTCGCCCGAAGCGGAAGCCGCCACGCTCGCCCTGTTTCTCGAAAATGCGCGTCGCTTCCAGGCGGGGGAGCCGGTGTTGACGCCGCTGTGAGTGGCGAATGGCGTCAGTGATTGTCGAGCCCGTCGATGCTTCGCACAGGCGACGGCGAGAGCGTGACGCCGTCGTTGACCGGCTCGAACTCGATGCTGCTGTTGGCGCTGCCCGTGGTGAAGGCGGTCTCGCACGTCGGACACTTCACTTCGGCATCCGAATGGAGATAGTCGTACATCGCCTGGACGGTCGGCTCGCTCGCCGCGACGGGGAAGCGGGCTTTACAGGTGGGACAAACGACGAAACCGGTGTGGATCGACAGCATGACGGGCCTCCTGCGGGCAAGTCGGCAACGTCACTGATTTTACAACCAGCCGGGTCATCGTGCGACGCGGGTCGCGGGGATTGGCGACGGCATCGATCCCGAACTGAAGGAACGCGCCACTGCCGTACTCGACAAGATGGGGTTGACCGTTTCCGATGTAGTTCGGATTTTACTCACGCGCATTGCCAACGAAGGTGCGCTACCTTTTGGTTTCGTCACGGATCCCGACGCTCACGATGCATGGTTCAAGCGAAAGGTGTTGGAAGCGCTGGAAGACACACGTCCAGCCATTCCCGACGAAGACGTCGAATCCCATTTCGCCGCACGCCGTGCCGCCGCACGCAAACGCAGTTCCCCAAAAGGTTAGTTTCGCGGCGCCCCGGCCTCGCCCTCCTGCAACCAACGGCGTTTGTCGCGCAGCGGCGCTTCGCCAAACACGCGCGCATATTCCCGGCTGAACTGCGATGCACTTTCATACCCCACCGTCTGCGCTGCCGCCGCCACGGTGACGTCCGCCGCAAAGATCAATCGCCGCGCCTCCTGCAAGCGCAACTGTTTCTGGTACTGCACCGGACTCATGGCCGTCACCAGCTTGAAGTGGTGATGCAGCGACGACACGCTCATGTGCACCTCCTGCGCCAATGCCTCCACGCGCAGCGGCTTTGCGTAATGCTCGCGCAGCCACCGCACCGCGCGCGCGATCCGATTCATCTGGCTGTCCTGCAACGCCATCTGCCGCAGCAACATTCCCTGACCGTTCATCAGCAATCGATAGACGATCTCGCGCTTGATCATCGGCGCCAGGATCGGAATGTCGCGCGGCGTGTCCAGTAAGCGCAACAATCGCAACACCGCGTCGAGCAACGCCGCGTCCAGCCGATTGACGTACATGCCACGCCCACTCGCTGAAGGCGCCGGCGGCGGCAAATGCTCGTCGCCGATGAGCGACGTCACATCCTCGGCCACCAGGTCGAGGCGCATGCCCAGATACGGCGATTGCTCGCTCGCCCCCGACACCTGCGCCACCACCGGCAAATGCACCGACGACACCAGGTAGTGCATCGGGTCATACGCGTAATCCTCGTCGCCGATCCGCAAGCGCTTCTCGCCCTGGGCGATGACGGCGAACGCCGGTTGCTGAAGCGCCGGCTTCGGGCCGCCCGGATGCAGGATCCGATGCACGAACAGGCCTTCCACCGCCGTCGGTGTCGTGCCCTCCAGGCCGTGCGTCGCGCGCTCCAGCCGATGCACCAGTTCGG
>NZ_KB290502.1:40802-63255 GCF_000282835.1 Pandoraea sp. B-6
TGCGTCGCGCGCCCCAGCCGATGCACCAGTTCGGTACGCGCGGCGCGCGACGGATCCCCCTCGAACCCGCGCGGCGAGGCCTCGCGCGGCTCAGTCTTGACCAAATGCATGACCATGCCTTCACTCCAGAGGCGGCCGATCCCCACGTCACGGCCGCAATGCTGCACAGCATACCCTCGCTACATGCGCTTGCCCGATCCTCCGACCGGGGATTCACACGATCAGGCAGGAAATGTGCAGGAACAGGTACTGCTCGCCCGATGCGCCTCGACGCATAATTTCTCCCATCCCGTGCAAGCCGTCGCCCCTCCCAGACGGCCGCCTGCGACGGGCAGCCACTTCAACGGAGCAATGCAATGCGACAAAGAAAACTCGGCAATACCGGCCTCTTCGTCTCGGAACTGTGCCTCGGCACGATGACCTTCGGCGGACAGGGCGAACTGTGGAGCAAGATCGGTCATTTGCAGCAACACGATGTCGACTCACTCGTGGGCCGCGCGCTCGATGCCGGCATCAACTTCATCGACACCGCCGACGTCTATTCGGAAGGGCAGTCGGAAATCCTCACCGGCCAGGCCCTGCGCAACCTCAAGGTACCGCGCGATAACGTCGTGGTCGCCACCAAGGTCTTCGGTGCCACGGGCGCACAAGGGGCCAATTCTCGTGGCCTTTCGCGCTATCACATCATGGACGGCATCAAGGCCAGTCTCAAACGCCTGCAACTCGATCACATCGACCTGTACCAGGTGCACGGCTTCGATCCGGCCACGCCCATCGAAGAGACCCTCGGCGCGCTCGACACACTGGTGCGCCAAGGGCACGTCCGCTATATCGGCGTCTCGAACTGGGCGGCCTGGCAGATCACCAAGGCGCTGGGTATTTCGGCGCGGCTGAACCTCGCGAGCTTCACGTCGCTGCAGGCGTATTACACGGTCGCCGGACGCGATCTCGAACGTGAAATCGTGCCGATGCTGCGCAGCGAAAACGTGGGCCTGATGGTGTGGAGCCCGCTCGCCGGCGGCCTGCTCTCGGGCAAATACACGCGCGACGGCCAGTCCGAAGCGGGCAGCCGCCGCCAAACCTTCGACTTCCCGCCGGTCAACGTGGAGCGTGCCTATGACGTCATCGACGTCATGCGTGGCATCGCCGCCGAGAAGGGCGTGTCGGTCGCGCAGATCGCGCTCGCCTGGCTGCTTGCCCAGCCGGTCGTCTCGACGGTCATCATCGGCGCCAAGCGGACCGATCAGCTCGACGACAACATTGCGGCAACGCGTGTCACGCTGAGCGCGCGCGAACTGTCGGCTATCGATGGGGCCAGCGCTCTGCCGAGCGAGTATCCCGGCTGGATGCTCTCGCGCCAGGGCGACCCGCGCCGCGCCCAGCTCGCCGAAGCCGGTCTGCTGTAAACGTCGGGAAGCAGTCAATGCGCGCAGAACTGTAGTGAGCGAGACACAGTGCACCGCGCGAGCGGTGCACTGTGCTCACGGCACGAGGGAAAATTCTCGCGACCTGGTGGCGGCAAGGTGTGAACATAGATCGCGCCCTATTGGCGATTTTTGCGGTAGCTTATTGTCGCGTGCGTTGGACAATCCAGGCCATCGCCCGCACATCCCTTTAACAGGAGTCCATCTTGTCAGCTGCTGCCCCCGCCTCGCTCACGCTCTTTGTCGACGCTCGATTCACAAGCCCCTACGCACTGTCGGTCTTCGTCACGCTACGTGAGAAAGGTCTGCCGTTTGATCTGCAAACCGTGGATCTCGTGCAGGGCGCGCATTATGAGACCCGCTTTGCGAACCTATCGCTCACGCGTCGCGTGCCCACGCTCGTGCACGGCGATTTCACGCTGTCCGAATCGTCGGCCATCACCGAATACATCGAGACCATTTTCCCCGAGGTGCCCGTGTATCCGTCAGATGTATGCGAGCGGGCTCGCGCGCGTCAGGTGCAGGCGTGGCTGCGCAGCGATCTGGGCGCCTTGCGAGAAGAACGTTCGACCGAAGTGATCTTCTACCGTCCAGTGGACGAACCCCTCTCCGACGCAGGTCACGCGGCCGCGAGCAAGCTGATCGCCATTGCCCAGGACCTGCTGGCCGATGGCCGCATGTCGCTGTTCGACAAGGCGTGCATCGCAGACGTCGATCTCGCATTGATGATCAACCGTCTCGTGTACAACGACGACGTGGTGCCTGCGGCACTGGTCGAGTATGCCCGCCGCCAATTTGCGCGACCGGCCGTGCAGGAGTGGCTGGCGATGACGCGCCCGCCGCGTCCGGGCGACAGCATCGACGGCAGGGCCGCGGCCTGACGGGGCCGTCGCCCTGGACGAATAACCCAGTCGCTCCCTCCTGATAAACGAAAACGCCCGTTTGACACGTTGCAGTCCTTCGTGGAGACGAACGGCGGCAGCCGTCATTTCGCGGGAATATCGACAAATCTCGCACTTTTCTTCTAATAATCGGCCAATTTCCGATTTTTATCGGCGTCATCGCCCTCTGAATGATGTTGTGACGGCGCGGGTGGTGAATTCAGTCGACAGGCAGGGGGCTAAAGGAGGAAAATAGGCCCACCTTGCCGTTTACGTTAACGGCACTGACGACTGAAGCCCCCTCTGCCGAGACATTCAAGAAACATGAGCGCCGATAATCAATTGCGTTTTGTCGTGGAGCCGCACGCCAACCCCACCCCTGCCGACCAGATCGCCGCCAAGCTGGCGAACCCGGTATTTGGCCGCGTATTCACGGATCACATGGTCACGATTCGCTGGACCGAGGGCACGGGCTGGCATGATGCGAAGGTAGAGGCCCGCCGTCCGTTCGAGATCGATCCGGCATGCGCCGTGCTGCACTACGCGCAGGAAATCTTCGAAGGAATGAAGGCCTATCGCAGCGAAGACGGCAAGATCTCGCTGTTCCGCCCGCAAGCCAATGCCAAGCGTTTCCGTGAATCGGCCCAGCGCATGTCGATGGCCGAGTTGCCGGAAGCCGTGTTCCTCGAAGCCGTGGAAAAGCTGGTCGACATCGATCGCGCATGGATCCCGGGCACAGAAGGCAGCAGCCTCTATATCCGCCCGTTCATGTTCGCCTCGGAGAGCTTCCTCGGCGTGCGCGCCGCGCATGAATACATTTTCTGCGTGATCGCCTGCCCGGTCGGCCCCTACTTCAAGCCCGGCAAGTCGGCCGTGACCGTGTGGGTGTCCGACCAGTACACGCGCGCCGCCCCGGGCGGCACGGGCGCCGCCAAGTGCGGCGGCAACTACGCGGCGAGCCTGATCGCGCAGACCGAAGCCAGCGGCAAGGGCTGCGATCAGGTCGTGTTCCTCGACGCCGCGCAACATCGCTGGATCGAAGAGCTGGGCGGCATGAACGTCTTCTTCGTCATGGACGACGGCTCGCTCCAGACCCCGCCGCTCGCCGGCACGATTCTGCCGGGCATCACGCGCGCGTCGATCATCGAAATGGCCAAGCGCGACGGCCTGACGGTCAACGAAACGCCGTACGAGTTTGCCCAGTGGCAAGCCGACGCAGCCAGCGGTCGTGTGAAGGAAACGTTCGCGTGCGGCACGGCGGCAGTCGTCACGGCCATCGGTCAGGTGCGTCACGCCAAGGGCGAGTTCAATATTGGCGACGGCGGCGAAGGCCCGGTCACCAAGCGTATTCGCGATCAGCTCACGGGCATTCAACGCGGCAAGGTCGCCGATCCGTTCGGCTGGGTGCACCACGTCGCCTGATCGACGGACGTTGCTCACATAACAAACAAGTTGCGAAGTTGCGCATCGCCCGAGACAGCGATGCGGGAAATCATCGGCGGCGCGCCACGACACCAGGAGAGTCGGGCGCGCCGTCTTGTTGTATTTGACTTGCAGATCATGGAACAGAATCCAGGCGCCATGGCGGGCAGCCCCCGCAGCGCCCTCGCGGCAGCCGACACAATCGGCGTTCCGCACTCCGTGCTCGAAGACATCTATGCGATGGTCATCGGCATGGCATTCGTGGTGGTCGGGCTGGTGCTGCTCAAGGCAGCCGGGTTGGTCACCGGCGGCGTGGCTGGCATTGCACTGCTCGCGTCCTACGTCTTTCCCCTCCCGGTGGGCACCATCTTCACGCTGGTGAACATTCCGTTCTTCCTTTTTGCGTACGTCACGATGGGCCCGCGCTTCGCGCTCAAGTCCACCGTCGCGAGCGTCGGCATCACCTTTGCCCTCGCGGCCATGCCGCAGACCTTCAACGTCGCCTTCGTCAATCCGCTGTTCGCCGCATTCGTCGGCGGCACGCTGTGCGGCATGGGGATTCTGGCGCTCGCGCGTCACGGGGCCGGCGTGGGCGGCACAGGCATCGTCACGCTGTGGCTGCAACGCGAGCGCGGCATCAACGCGGGCATTACCCAGGCGTGCATCGACACGACGATTCTGCTCGCCTCGCTCACCACGATCCCCGCGGGACGCGTTGCCTGGTCGGCACTGTCCGCGCTCGCCATGAGCGCCATGGTGGTCGCCTGGCACCGGCCGGGCCGTTACACCGGACGCTGAGCCGCGTCAGACGGGCGCGTCCGGGCGATAGGCGCTGGCCTGTGTCAACAGCCACTCCCGGAACACGCTGAGTGGTTGCCCATGCGTGAGTTCCGTCGGATAGACGAGGTAGTAGGCCGACTCGGCCACGCTCTTCACGTCGACGGGAATCGTCAGGCCAAAGGTGGCCAATTGTCCCTCGACGAAGAACTTCGGCACCAGCGCGACGCCGAGCCCGGCGGCCGCGCCCGCGATGAGCATCGTGTGCAGCTCATAGCGCACCCCCTGGAGCGCCCGATGGTCCTCGATGCGTTGCTCCGCAAACCATTGGGTCCAGGCGCTGGGGCGTGTCGTCGAGTGCAGCAGCGGATACTCGAGCAGATCGGCGGCCGTGCGAACCGACCCTTTGAGCAACGACGGTCGGCACACCGGCACAACTTCCTCACCGAACAGATAATCCGACGAGGTGCCCGGCCAGGTTGGCTGCCCGAAATGGATGGCCGCTTCGAAGTGCGTCTCGTCGAACGTGAACAGGTCGGTGTGCACCCCCATGTTCACCCGAACCTCGGGGTGGCGCTCGTCGAAATCCTTCATTCTCGGAATCAACCACTCGGACGCGAACGTCGGCAGCACCGCCAGTTCCAAATACCCGCCCCCGCTGCCGTGCGCCATGATCGAGAGCGTGTCTCGATCAAGTTGTTCCAACGTGCGGCGCACTTGCATGCCGTACAGGCGTCCGGCGCGGGTGAGCACCACGCGCTGCTTGGCGCGAACGAACAGACGCACCCCCAGTTGCGCCTCCAGCGTGGCGATCTGACGTGACACGGCACTTTCCGTCAGAAACAGCTCGCGCGCCGCGTGCGTAAAGCTTTCGTGTCGGGCCGCGGCCTCGAATGCCAGCAGCGCCGCCGTGCCCGGGGTCTTGAATTTGCGCATATTGATTCCAAGAACGCATCAAGTGGCAATTTTATCTCGCTTTACGAGTGAGGCATCCATTCCAATAATGCTGTCAATGCAAGATGGCATGGGGTAAGGCGCTCCCTGCCATGCCCTGACACCCTGCGATGCCGCCTGAGACGGCGTTCCCCCTTGAGATAATCCGATGCGCAATGCCAATGTGCAGTCCCTGCTGGTTTCCCTGATCGGGCAAGCGCGTACCGACGCGCTCTTCGCGACACTCAATTCGCCGTCGATCCTGGCGGATGCCGAGCCGGGATGCGTGACGAGAGCCGAACTCGCGCAGGCCATGAACATGGCCCTTTTCGAAGGGCTGCTGGCGCGTTCGCCGAATGGACGCACCTACACTGAAGAAGCGATTGCGGGCGGTGGCAGCGTCTACTTCGATCACGGCGCGCTGCGCACCGTACGCTGGGCCGGTAACGGCGCGCTGCCGCCGGGCGAAGCGGCCTTCACGCGCATTTTGCGCCCGCTGGGCTTCCGTCTGAACGGTCGCTATCCGCTCGACCGTCTCGGCATGACAGGTCGAGCCTATGCACACGAAGACGCCCCTGAAGAGATTTCGCAGTTCTTCGTGAGCGAGCTGCATCCGGAGCGTTTCTCCGAGACGTTCCAGCAAGCCGTGTCGCGTGTGGTCGGCACGTCGAAGGATCCGCTCACGCCTGCGGCCGCCGGTCAGCTTTGGGAACTGGAGCGCGACGGCACGCTGCCGCTCGAAAGCGCACAAGCGCTGCTGCCGGTGATCGTTGGTGCGTTTGCCCGTCAGCACGACATTCCGAGCGAAGCCGATTACGAACTGCTGTTGGCGGAATCCGCTGAAATGGCCTGGATCGCGACCGAAGGCAATGCGTTCAATCATGCGACCGACCGTGTCGAAAACGTGTTCGCGTTGTCCGACGCCGAGAAGGCCAAGGGCCGCCCGATGAAGCCCGACGTCGAGCGTTCGCGCTCGGGTCGCGTGTTCCAGACGGCCTATCGTGCCGACACCGTGCGTCGCGAGTTCCGCGGCAAGGACGGCGAAATCGTGACGCGCGACGTGCCGGGGTCGTTCTACGAATTCATCACGCGGCATCGCGAGTACGACACCGAGAAGCGTTGCTGGAAGATCGACCTGCGCTTCGACGCGGGCAATGCGCAGGGTATTTTCAAGATGACGGCCAACGCCAAGTAATGGAGGGCTCGAGGTGTCGGGCGCACAATATGTCCGTGCCTCGACGCTGCGCCTCAATCTGCCGACACCGGTGAACAGCACCGTCGGCCAACACTGAATTCCATAGGGGTATCCACGTGAACGCAACTTCCATCCTCAACGAACTGGGCATTGCCAAACTGGCCGAAGCGGGCGACATCGCGGTGCACTCACCCATCGACGGCGCATTGATCGGCCGCGTGGCCAGCGCCTCGGTCGCCGACGCCCAAGCCACCCTCGCCCGCGCGCAGACCGCGTTCACCGCATGGCGCAACGTGCCCGCACCGCGTCGCGGCGAACTGGTGCGTCTGCTCGGCGAAAAGCTGCGCGAGCGCAAGCAGGCGCTGGGCGCGCTCGTCACGCTCGAAGCCGGCAAGATCCTGCAAGAAGGGTTGGGCGAAGTGCAGGAAATGATCGACATCTGCGACTTCGCCGTCGGCCTGTCGCGTCAGTTGTACGGCCTGACCATCGCGTCGGAGCGTCCGGGCCACCGCATGGCCGAGACGTGGCACCCGATGGGCGTGTGCACGGTCATCTCCGCCTTCAATTTCCCGGTGGCCGTATGGGCCTGGAACGCGGCGCTCGCGCTCGTGTGCGGGAACGCCGTGGTGTGGAAGCCCTCTGAGAAGACGCCGCTGACCGCACTGGCCGTCAATCGTTTGATGGAAGAAGTCATCGCCGAATTCGGCGACGCGCCGGAAGGCCTGACCGCGCTCATCATCGGCGGTCGCGACGTGGGCGAGGCACTCGTCGCCGATCCGCGCTCGGCCATCGTGAGTGCGACGGGCAGCACGGAAATGGGCCGCAAGGTCGGCGTGGAAGTCGCGCGCCGCTTTGGCCGCTCGATCCTGGAACTCGGTGGCAACAACGCGGGCATCGTGACCGGCAGCGCCGACATGGAACTCGCCCCGCGCGGCATCCTGTTCTCGGCGGTGGGTACGGCCGGTCAGCGTTGCACCACGCTGCGCCGCCTGTTCGTGCACGAGAGCGTGTATGACAAGACCGTCGAGCGTCTGAAGACGCTGTATGGCAAGGTTGCCATCGGCAACCCGCTGGAGCGCGGCACGCTCATGGGCCCGCTGATCGACGAAGGTGCCTTCAAGCGCATGCAAGACGCCCTGGACAAGGCACGCGCGCAAGGCGGCAAGGTCACGGGCGGCGAGCGTTACGCGGTCGCAGGCGCGGAGAACGCGTTCTATGTGAAGCCGGCCATCGTCGAGATGCCGTCGCAGACGGAAATCGTGCTCACCGAAACGTTCGCACCGATCCTGTATGTGCTCAAGTACAGCGACTTCTCGCAAGCCATCGACGCCAACAATGCCGCTTCGCACGGCCTGTCGTCGTGCGTGTTCACGACCGATCTGCGCGAAGCCGAGCGCTTCACGTCATCGGCCGGTAGCGACTGCGGCATTGCCAACGTCAACATCGGCCCGAGCGGCGCGGAGATCGGCGGCGCCTTCGGCGGCGAGAAGGAAACGGGCGGCGGACGCGAGTCGGGTTCGGACGCGTGGAAGGGCTATATGCGCCGTGCCACCAACACCGTCAACTACTCGTCCGCCCTGCCGCTCGCGCAAGGCATCGACTTCTCGATCGAGTGAAGTCTCGATAACCCGCCCCGACGTCGCACATGCCCATGCGCGACGTCACGCAACGGGTTACGCATCTGGTCAACGCCGGACGTGCCCTGCCCCTCGGCAGGTACGCCCGGCGCCCCTCCCCGATAGCCGAATTCCGTCACGCTTTGTTTAGCGAGGCCCCCATGTACGCCTTCACTTCTGTGTTCGCCAACCCGGCCGGTTCGCCGATTCGCGAATTGTTCAAATACTTGTCCGAGCCGGGCATGATTTCGTTCGCGGGCGGCTATCCCGCAAGCGACCTGTTCGATGTGGACGGTCTCGCCGCAGCGCAGGCCCGCGCCTTCGCGCAACCGACGCGCTGCCTGCAGTACGGGCCGACCGACGGCCTGGCCGAACTCAAGACGCAGCTTCTCGCGCTGATGGCCTCGCGCGGCGCGTCCTGCGCCGCCGATGAGCTGCTGGTGACGACCGGCTCGCAACAAGGGCTGGACCTGCTGCTGCGCGTGATGATCGCGCCGGGCGATGTCGTGGTGACCGAGCAGCCCGCGTATCCGGCGACGCTGCAGGCATTGCGACTGCAGCAAGCGACGATCGTGACGGTGCCCGTCGACGCACACGGTCTGGACGTCGCGCACCTGAGCACGCTGCTGCACGAGGGCAAGATCGCCGTGCCGAAGCTGCTGTACACCGTGCCGACCTTCGCCAATCCGACCGGCGCAACGCTCTCGCGCGAGCGTCGTATCGCGCTGCTGAAGCTGGCGGTCGAGTACCGGTTCATCATCGTCGAGGACGATCCGTATGGCGACTTGCGATTCGCGGGCGACGCGGTGCCGACCTTGCTCGGCCTGACGGCGGAAGTGCCGGGATCGCGCGACTGGGTGGTGCACTTCTCGAGCCTGTCGAAGATCGTCGCCCCGGGGTTGCGCGTGGGTTGGACGGTCGCGCCGCCGGAGATTGCGCGCCGATGCGTCGTCGCGAAGCAGACGGTTGATCTATGCAGTGTTCCGTGGACGCAAGCGGTCGCGGCGGAATATCTGGCAGACGGCGCGTTGGCACGCCATCTGCCGAGGATCACGGAAGCCTATCGCCGCAAATGCGACGCGATGTGCGACGCGTTGCGCGCGACGCTGGGCGATGCCATCGCGTTCCACGCGCCGCAGGGCGGCATGTTCGTGTGGGCGCGTCTCGCCGCAGTGAAGACGAGCGATCTGCTGCCGCACGCGATCGCCGAGAAGGTGTTGTTCGTGCCGGGAACGGCGTTCTTCGCAGAACAGGCCGACGAGGCTTCGCTGCGGTTGTCGTTCGCGGCGCCGGCCGTATCAGCGATCGAGGAAGGCGCGGCACGACTTGCACGTGCAATGCACGCGACCGGCGCCACGCGATGATCAACGCGGCAGGCTGTCGCGCACGATCTGCGCGAAGTAGCGCGCACCGAGCGGCAGAATCGCGTCGTTGAAGTCGTAGCAGGCATTGTGCAGCGGGATGGCGCCAAGCGCATCGCCGCTGCCGTTGCCGATGAACGCGAAGTTGCCCGGCACGTGCTGCAGGAACACCCCGAAGTCCTCCGATGCCATCATCGGTGTAACGTCCGCGTCGACGCGGGTTTCGCCCACCACCGACTGCGCCGCGCGAACGGCGAGCGTTGTGTTGTCCGCCCAGTTCATCGTCGGCGCGAACTCGTGTGCGTACTCGAATTCGCCATGCGCGCCATGCATCGCACAGACGCCCAGACTGATCTCACGCATGCGTGTCTCGAGCAGTAGCTGCACGTCCGGCGAATAGCTTCGCGTGTCGCCCTTGATGACGACGTTCGTCGGAATGGCGTTGCGAATGCCATCCGTAATGAACTCCGTGCACGACACCACCGCCGACAGCCCTGGATCGACACTGCGTGACACCACGGTCTGGAGCGCCAAGACGATCTGCGCGCCGATCACGAGCGGATCGATACCCATGTGCGGGCGCGCCGCATGCGTTCCCTTGCCGCGAATGCGGATGACGAAGTTGTCTTCGCTCGCCATGATGCCGCCGACGCGCGTGGCGAAGTGACCTGCCGCGATGCCCGGCATGTTGTGCACGCCGTAAATCGCATCGATCGGGAAGCGTTCCAGCAATCCATCCGCAATCATCGCCTTCGCGCCGCGGCCATGCTCCTCGGCGGGCTGGAAGATGAAGCGCACCGTGCCGTTGAAATCGCGCGACGCCGCCAGCAGCTTCGCCGCGCCGAGCACCATCGACATATGACCGTCGTGCCCGCAGGCGTGCATCTTGCCCGGCACTTGCGACGCGTGGTCACGCCCCGCCGCCTGCTCGGCGATCTGTAGGGCGTCCATGTCGGCCCGAATGCCGATCGCGCCGCGCCCGTCGCCCACGCGCAGATTCGCGACAATCCCCGTACCGCCGATGCCGCGATGCACCTCCAGCCCGAGGCTCGCCAGAATCGTCGCCACCGTCTGCGACGTGGCGACTTCTTCGAAACCGGTCTCCGGTTGACGGTGGAACGCGTGTCGCCACCCCGTCAGCGCCTTGGCGAAATAGAGGTCCTGCGTCATGACTGACTCCTGTGAATGCTGTTGATCGGAGACGACATCAGCGTGCCAGCCACGCCTGCTGGCGCCGCGTCACCGACATCGCCGGCTCGCCCACAAGGTCCGCATAAACGCGCGGCGCTGTCGCGCCTTCCGTGTTGATCAGCAGGACGCGTGAGCCCTCGTTCAGACCGATGGCCGTGGCCAGCGCAGGCGTAGCGGCCGCCTGCATCAAACCCGCCAGACCTGCTACCCCCGACTCTCCCGCGGCAAAGGGCACGTCGTTGTCGCTACCGCGCGCCAGGCGCCGCATGGCTTCGACGGCCTCGGTATCGGTGACGGTCATGAACGCATCGACCGACGATTGCAGGAATCGCCACGCGAGCGGCGACGTCTCGCCGCAGGCCAGCCCGGCCATTACGGAATCGACCGACCCCGACGCCGAGGCTGCCTTGCCCGCAATGGCGCTCTGATAGAGGCAATCGGCCTGCATCGGCTCCACGACAACGAATGTTGGACGCCACACGCCCCAGCGCTCCCAAAGATAGCTCACGATACCCGCCGCCAGTCCACCCACGCCCCCTTGCAGAAAGACATGCGTGAGCGGGCAGGCGGCGTCCGTGCGAGCGTCTGCGCCGCAGAGCGCCTCATCGACTTCGGCCGCCACCGTCCCGTAGCCCTGCATGACGTCGCGTGGAATGGCCTCGTAACCCTCGTAAGACGTGTCCGAAACCACATGCCAGCCGTGACGCGCGGCAAGCGCCGCCGCCGCGTCCACCGACGCATCGTAATTGCCCTCGACGCGCACGATCTCGGCACCGTACGCGGCGATCGCCTGTTCGCGCTCGTCGCTCACCTGCGCGTGCAGCACGATGACGCAGCGGCAACCAATGCTCTGCGCTGCCGCGGCGAGCGCGCGACCGTGGTTGCCGTCCGTCGCGCTGATGACCGTGACACCGGCCAGCGCGTCGCGATGCTCACCTCGCAGAAGCGTTCGCGCGGTGAAGCCGAGTGTTTCGCATTCGCGCAACAGAAGGCGCACGAGCGCGATCGGCGCGCCCAGGGCCTTGAAACTGCCCAGCGCCGAGCGCAGCGCTTCGTCTTTCACGAGCACGCTGCAAACGCCCAGCGATGCGGCCAAATCGGGCAGCGCGCGCAGCGGTGTGCTCCCGCGCGTCAGCCCATCCCAATGGGCCAGCCACTCGCGGCTCTCTTGCGCGCGAGCGATGCTCATGATGTCCTGGAGGTCGGCCGGGTATGGCGCGCGAGCGGCGCGCGGATTGACGTACAGCATGGGGGGCTCCGGTATTGCGGAACTTCGGGATGTCGGGATGTCCGAACGGTTCTATCGATGTACGCCGAGGCGCCTTGCAACGACATCGAGCAGCACTTTCGCGCCGTTCACCAATTGCTCGTCGTCGGTGTGCTCGCGCGGGTTGTGACTGACGCCGCCCCGACTCGGCACGAAGATTATCGCCGCTGGCGCGATGCGCGCGATCATCTGTGCGTCGTGGCCCGCGCCCGACGTCATGCGCTTGGACGACAAGCCCAGCCCGCTGGCGCTCGCTTCAATGACGTCGGCCAACTCGGCGTCGAAGACAACCGGCGAGAAGCGCGCCAGGCGCTCGGCCGAAATGCGCACGCCTTCGTCTTGTGCGAGCTTCATCAGGAATGCCGAAAAGTGCGCTTCGCTCGCTGCCAGACGTTGTTCGTTCGGGTCGCGCATATCGACCGTGAACACCGCCTTGCGGGGAATCACGTTGATGACGCCCGGCTCGACCCGCAGCGTGCCAACGGTCGCGAGCGTCGTGCCGGCGTCGACGGCGATGCGCCGCAGCTCGGCGACTGCGGCGGCGGCGGCATAGCCGGCATCGTGGCGCAGACGCGTCGGCGTGGTGCCCGCGTGATTGGCGTTGCCCTGCACGGTGATCTGCTGCCACGAAATGCCCTGTAGATTCTCGACGACTCCGATCTGCAGCCCTTCCGCCTCGAGAATCGGGCCTTGTTCGATGTGCAGCTCAAGATACTCGTGGGGCACGAGGGTGCCCGGCATCATCTCGCCCGCGTATCCGATACGCACGAGTTCATCGCCCAGACGCGCGCCATCGGTACCGATGGCATCGAGCGCCTCGGCCAGCGGCAACCCCCCCGCGTGAACCAGCGAGCCCATCATGTCCGGATGAAAACGCGCGCCTTCCTCGTTGGTGAATGCCGCGACCGTGATCGGACGCGACGGCACGACGCCCGCTTCGCGAAATGCCCGCACGATCGCAAGGCCACCGAGCACGCCATAGCATCCGTCGAGCGCGCCCGCGTTGACGACGGTGTCGATGTGCGAACCCATCATGAGCGGGCGCAGCACCTCACCCGCCTCACCCGCCGCGTCCTTCGCGGCCGACGACAGCGTGCCAAAGATATTGCCGATGCGATCGATCCGCACGTCGAGATCGAGTTCGCGCATCCACGCGACGACCTGATCACGCCCGGCTTTCTCGGCATCGGTGAGCGCGACGCGAGTGCGGCCGCCCGCCACGGGATCGGCGCCGATCTCGCCCAGCTCATGCAACTGTTGCAACAGCACGGCGCCGTTCAGGCGAAGGACGGTGGGGGCGTTCGTAGCGGACATAGGGGAATGCGGTCGTTTCGGTGGAGATGTCGATGGGACAGCCGCTCGCGCAAGCGCTTTCAGCGACGGGTTTTGCGCGTCACCGCTGGCGGAGTATCATCGATCTGCTTGAATAATATTCCGGGGCGCGTGTACGATTAACCCGTTTTTAGCCGAAAATTCGAATTTTTATTGCGTCACATGAGCCTGGACAGTTACGACATCGCCCTGCTCGCCGCGATCCAGCAAGACGCGACGACGCCTCAGCATGCGCTTGGCGCGCAAATCAATCTGTCATCGGCCGCGGTGAATCGGCGGCTCAGAAAGCTGGCCGACGAGGGCGTGACACGCAAGACCGTCTCGCTGGTGGATCCGGCCAGCGTGGGCTACACGCTGACGATCATTACCGAGGTCGAAGTCGAGAACGAGCGGCTCGACCTGCTCGATGCGATGAGGCGCAGCTTTCTCGCCTGCCCGCAAGTGCAGCAATGCTATTACGTGGCGGGCGAATGCGACTTCGTGGTGATCATGGTCGTGCAGAACATGGCGCAGTACACCGAACTCACCCGCGCCCTGTTCTTCGAGAGCAACAATGTCAAACGCTTCAAAACGCTCGTGTCGATGAGCAACGTCAAGGTCGGGTTGGAAGTGCCGCTGGACGCGCTCGGCAGTTGAACGCAACGACACCCGGTCATTCTCCTGGGCACCATGCCCTGACGAACGACCGGGGAAACATCACAGGGCATCAGGACATCAGGGCATCAGTACTTTGTCCACGACGTGAATCACCCCATTCGATTGCATGACGTTGCTGATGGCGATGTTAGCCACACCGCCCTTGTCATCCGTCACCATCAGGTGTCCGCCCATCTGCGTCACCGTCAGTGAATCGCCTTCGACCGTTTTCAACATCGCCTTGCCGCCGGCGTCTTTGACGGCCTTCATCAGATCCTGCGCGGAGAGTCGGCCCGGCACCACGTGATACGTGAGCACCTTGTCGAGGGTCGCCTTGTTCTCGGGCTTCAACAGCGTGTCGACGGTGCCGGCCGGCAGCGCGGCGAAGGCTTCGTTGGTCGGCGCGAAGACCGTGAAGGGCCCGGGACCGGAGAGTGTGTCGACCAACCCGCCGGCCTTCACAGCGGCGACGAGTGTCGTATGGTCTTTTGAGTTCACCGCGTTTTCGATGATGTTCTTCGAGGGGTACATCGCGGCCCCGCCGACCATGACGGTCTTCTCACCGCTGTCCATCGGCGCCGCGCAAGCGCTGAGCGCCGATCCGAAAACACAGCAGGTTGCCACAAGCACCGGCAGAATTCCGGTCGAATAACGAGTCTTCATTTTCTCACCCCATTGATGGCGCTTCGCAATTCGGAAGCCCTCTTACTTACGAACAAGCCGGGTGAGCGGATGCACGCTCCGGAAATGAATTCACGAAGGTGGCAATGTCGTCCAGCACTGGCGCATACCCTCGCAGCGGTGCGCTAAGCGTTCCCAGAAGCATCGCGTGTCCGAGGTCGTAGTGCCGCACTTGCACCGCATCGTTCATCCCATGCAAGCGCTGGGCAAACCGCGTCGTATTGCCCGGATCGACGACCGTGTCCGCGTCGCCCACGGCCAACCACATGGGCGGTTCCCTACCCGTCACGAAATGAATCGGCTGACTGGCGAGTCGCACCGGCTCGGGAAATATCCGGCGAAGCACATCGCTCTTGAGCGGCAGGAAATCGTAGGGGCCGGCCAGACCGATGACGCCCGCGATATCGCACTCGCGCATGCCATTGGCGTGCAGGTAGCGGGCATCGGTTGCCAGTAACGCGACCATTTGCGCGCCCGCCGAATGACCCATGAGAAACAGGCGGTCGGGGTCGCCGCCATACGCTCGCGCACGCTCGCTCGCCCAGCGCACCGCGATCGCGGCGTCGTCCATGAAGCCCGGGAAGGTCACCTCGGGATAGGTTCGATAGTCGGGCACGACCACCAGGAAGCCGCGCGAGGCGAGCGCCTCGCCCACAAAGCGGTAGTCTTCACGTTGGCCGTTCTGCCAACTCCCGCCGTAGAAGAACACGACCACCGGCATGCCGCTCGCCCCCGCGTCGGGGTGTGTTGGCACATAGACGTCGAGTCGCTGTCGCTCCGACGTGCCATAAGCGATATTCGTGACGTCACGATACGTGGTCCGCGGCGTGAGCGCATTCACTAGCGTGACGGGACTGCACGCACACAGTGCGACGCTGGTAAGCACCACGGCCAGCATGCCGCCGAGCGAGACATTCGTCATGTTCCCTTCCTGTCGAATAGAGGCCGGGGAAGGCCAATGCCCCCCCCCGGGCTTGCCTTCGTCAGTACGGGAATGGCGATCGCCCGGATGCACGTCCGAGCGGAAATCGGCGGATTTTTTTGTTTCCGCTGCATCCAAGGGGTCGCGACGTCCGTATACCCGTGACACGCGTCTTGAACCCGCTACGGAGCTTGCATCATGCCTGCCGCCGCCATTGCATTCGTCGGACTGAATCTCGCGCTGTATGCCGCGTGGCTTTCTCGATGGCGCAGCCACGAAGGCGTCAAACGAACGCGCCACGTTGCGGTGGCCGTGTTCGCCGGTGCGAGCGTGCTGCTGGCGGGTTGTACGGGCGCGCCGCCCAACCCCAACCCTCGCGCGGACGTTCCGCTTCACACGGTGCCGGTCGACCTGCCGCGATACATGGGCAAGTGGTATGTGATCGCCAACATCCCCTATTTCGCCGAACGCGACTTCGTCGGCAGCCGCGCCGAGTGGAAGTTGCGCGACGACGGCAAGATCGACGATCACTTCTATGGTCGCAAGGATGGGTTCGACCAACCCGAGCGTCATTACCAGTTCCTCGATAGTGTGGTCCCGGGCAGCGGTGGCGGGGAGTGGCGTGTTCGCCTGTTCTGGCCCATCTATGTCTCGCAGCTTACTGTGTATGTCGATCCGGATTATCGGTACACGCTGCTGGCCTATCCCGACAAATCGTTGGGCTGGATCTTTTCCCGCGAGCCGACGATGGACGACGCGACCTACCGCGCACTGCTGTCCCGCTTCGCCGCCATGGGTTACGACACCACGCGCTTCCGGCGCGTCCCCCAGTTTCCCGAGCAACTCGGTCAGCCGGGCTTCGCCACGCCGGGGAAAAGCGAATGAAAGCGAGTCGTCTGACAAGCGTGATCGTGTGTTTGGTCGGCACGCTGGCAACGTCATCCGCCTGGTCGGGATGCCGCGATGCATTGACAACAGCCCACCGCGTTGGCGCAGGTGAGTTTTGCGTGCTGGGCTTCTGTCTCTATAAGGCTGAGCTTTGGTCACCGCACACGCCCGTCTCGGCCGACACGCCCTTCGCGCTCGTCCTCAAGTACGAACGCAGCGTCAGCGGAGAGCGCATGGTCTCGACCGGCATCGACGAGATGCAGCGGCTGGCCCCGCGTCCGATCGCGAACGACACGCTCAATGCGTGGCGCGAGGACATGCAGCGTGCGTTCGGCGACGTGTCACGCGGAGACGAGCTATGTGGCGTCTATCTGCCTGGGCGTGGCGCACGGTTCTATACGAACGGGACACTGAAGGCCGACGTTCCCGACATGGCGTTCGCGCGGGCATTCTTCGGCATCTGGCTCGACCCGAACACGCGGGCGCCTTCGCTTCGCAGACACCTGTTGGGCGAAAGCCCGTGACCGGCCGTGGTATCGCGACGGTGTAACCCACCGCACCCGGGAGGTTGCCTCGGCCTGGTCTACGTCGTACTCGGCCAGGTTGGGTGGTTCACGTGCGTGCTCAGCGCCGCCAAGGGAGACGGATGGATAGGCGTCGCGCTCGTGGCCGCCATGGCGGCGGGTCATCTGTGTCTGGACCGGCGACCGCTTCGCGAAGCGGGGTTTCTCGTCGTCGTCACAGTGCTGGGTTTCGGATGGGAGTCCTGCGTTTATCGCACCGGCTGGATCGCCTACCCGAACGGCGTGCTTGTCCCCGGATTCGCGCCGTATTGGATGGCCGGGCTATGGGCCCTCTTCGCGTTGCAGATCAATCCCGTCTTCGCGTCGCTGCGCCGTCGCCGGCTTCTGTGCGCCATGCTTGGCGCGGTGGGCGGTCCACTGTCGTTTCGCGCGGGCGCGGCTTTGGGGGCCGTGCAGTTCATCGACATCTGGCGAGCGCTCGCCCTGATTGGCGCGGGATGGGCGGTCATGCTGCCCGGACTGATCACGCTGGGGGAGGCGATCGGTTCGGGGCCGATCGCCTCCCGTAAGGCTACCGACGCCATGCAACATGACGATCGGTAGTCACCCGGCAGTCATACCCCTCAACGTTGCCCGGCCGGCACGCTGGCCGCGCCACTGACCTCATTGCTGCGCGCTTCCGGCGCCGGCACCAGCCCAACCGATGCGATCTCCTGGCGTCCCAGCGAGATGATCGCGGCGGCGAGCGCCAGTGCCACGGCGAAGATACCGAACGTGTAGCTCGGCGACGGGTTGAACGTTGCGACGATGCCAATGATCATCGGCCCCATGATGCCGCCCACGCGGTTCAGCCCCACGGCCACACCCATCCCCGTGCCACGCACTTCCGTGCGATAGCACATCACCTGATAGTTGTTGAGCACGGCCTGCGCACCGAAGATGAAGAAGCCCAGCGCCGCGACGAACGGCGGTGCCCACAGATTGCCCAGCGCAATGCCGACCGAGATCATCGAGATCGATGCCAACGTGTAGCCAATGATCATCGCCTTGATGCGGCTGCGCAGCTTGTCCGCCAGCCATCCCATGCCGATTCCGCCAAACACCGACGCCAGCATCACCAGCGTGCCGTAGGCGAACGCCGATGACACACCGCCGCCGCTCGCGACGACCAGCGTCGGCAGCCAGCCCGTCAGACCGTGGATGCAGAACAGACTGAGGAAGCCAACGATCCAGTGAACGATCGTGTTGCGGCGATACATCGGCGAGAGCAGTGCCGCGATCGAGCCAATCGTCTCGGGCTTGTGCATCGGCGCAAACGTCGCCGTGCGATACACCGCCTCACGCTCAGGACGCAGCTTGGCGAGCAGTACGCGCACTTCCGACTCCCGTCCGCGCAGCATCAGATATTGAATCGATTCAGGCAACCACAGTGTCGCGGCAATCACCACCAACAGCGATGCGGCACCGATGTAGTACAGCGACTCCCAACCGAAGTGCGCCGTCATCGAGAGCCCGGCGATGCCTGCGAAGATCCCGCCTGCGGAGAAGCCCAGTTGGAACACCCACGTCGCAAACGTGTTCGCGTTCTTCGCCGGCGCCCACTCGTTGATGCAGGTCAGCGCCAGTGGCGTCACCATGCCCAGCGCCGTGCCCATGATGAGGCGGAAGATCGCAAACCCCAGCGGCCCATGCACGACGGTCGCGAGCAGGCCGCTCGAGATCGTCAGCATCCACAGCGCCAGCAGCATGACGCGGCGGCGTCCGAACCGGTCCGACAGCAGGCCTTGCAGCACCGAGCCGATCGACAGGCCGATGATGCCACTCGAGAGCATGAAGCCGATCATGCCGGGCGAAGGCTGCCAGGTCTTGCGCACCAGCGGGATGACGTAAGCGGCATTGAACAGATCGTAGCCATCGAAGAACATGATGGCGGTGAGCAGCACGGCAAACTTGAAATGAAACCCGCCGAATTTCGCCTGCGCGATTTCTTCGCGCGCGGTAATGGTTGTCGTCACGATTGTCTCCAGACCGTGTCAGTCGCGGCCGCGCCGGTCTGGTGCCGGCGTGTTCCGCATATTTAATGGCGGCTTGCCACACCCGCGCCAGCGGGCGTGGCACCGGCCGTCAACTCAGCGCGCCGATCAGCGCGTCGAGTTGTGATGCAAGCGCACTCGCGTGTCCCGCGACACCCCAAACGTAGTGGTCCGGTCGCACGATTGCCGCGTGGCAATCGTGCTTCTCGAACCATCTCGCGAGGACACCTTCCTTCTCCTGCACTGCCACACTGCCGGCCGGCAACGATGCTGCCGAGCCAAGCACCACGACCCTTGCGCCGATATCGCGTGCCGCGGCGACCCAACCGCTGTCCAGCAACGCAACATCGTCGACCACCACGCGCCAGCCGCCCCCGACCACGTCGTCGAGCAACGCGGAGGCGTTCGCGTCCGTCGCAACGAGCGGTTGCGGGAACAGCGTGCCGTTCACGGCGTTACCGTCAGCGGCAAGCAATCCGGACTGCAACGGCGGCACGATTTCCTGACGTGTAACGGTCTTCACCACACCGCCGCACTCGGCCAGCAGTCGTGCGTCGCGCGCGGCGGCCGCCGCTTCGTCACGCTCGCAGATCACGCGACCGATCTCCTTGATGCGGGTGGTCAGTGTCGTCACGTGCTGCTTGCGTTCGACCTGATACGTGTCGAGCAGCGCGTCCGACGCCGTGCCGCGAAGCACCCGTTCGAGCTTCCAGACCAGGTTGACGATGTCGCGCACGCCCTGACACATCCCCTGACCGATGAACGGCGGTTGCTGATGCGCGGCATCACCCGCGATGAACACGCGGCCACGGCGCCATTCGCTCGCCACCAGCGCGTGGAAGCGATAGCTCGCCGCGCGCCACAAGGTGCCGTCTTCCGGCGTGAGCCAGCGCGAGAGCAGTTGCCACACGCTTTCGTCTTCGCGCATTTGCGCGGGATCTTCCCCGGGCGAGAGCATGATTTCCCAGCGGCGATGCCGTCCGGGACCCACGATGTACGTGCACGGGCGCTTCGGCTCGCAATACTGGATCGCCACCTTCGGCAACTTGGCCAGACCGCTGTCGTTGACCATCACGTCGACCACGACCCACGGTTCGTCGAACACGAGGTCTTCGAGCGCGATGCCCAGCGTGGTGCGCACGAAGCTCGACGCCCCGTCAGCGGCAATCAGATACTTGGCCGTGACGGTGCGCGTCTGGCCGGCGTCGTCGCGCAGGCGTGCGGTGACCGCCTCGCCCGTGTCTTCGAATCCGATCAGCTCGGTGCCCAGCGCGAGGCTCACGCAGTCGTAGCTCGCGGCCTGATCGCGCAGCGCTTGCTCGACCGGCGGCTGCGTGAAGGTCATCGTCGGCGTATAGCCCATCGGATAGGGCTTCTCGACGGTGGCGATGCGCTTGATCAACTGCCCTTGCGTGCCGTAGTACTCCGACGGCGGAAACACATCGACGAACGGGGCGATGCGCTCGGCTAGCCCGAGATCCTGGAAGATGCGCATGATCTCGTGATCGAGCGCGATCGCACGCGGCTTGTCGTAGACCTCGCGCGCCTTGTCGACGCACAGTGTGCGCACACCGAGCTTGCCGAGCAGGTTTGCGGCGACGGCCCCCGATGGGCCGAAGCCGGAGATGAGAACGTCGTAGGACTCGTTCATGACGCTCATTTCGCCTCGACTTCGTCCTGCACGAGGTTGGACAGCACGCCCACACGCTCGATGTCCACTTCCACGCGATCGCCGGCCTTCATCCACACGGGCGGCGTGCGGGCGAACCCGACACCGGCCGGCGTGCCCATGGCGATCACGTCGCCCGGTTCCAGCGTCATGCATTCAGACAGCAGTTCGATAGTTTCGGCCACGCCCCAGATCATGTCGGAGGTGTTGGTCTTCTGCATCACCTGGCCATTCAGGCGCAGTTCCATCTTCAGCTCGGTGGCGCCGGCCGGCAGGTCCTCCGGCGTGACGATCCACGGGCCGAACGCGCCGGTACCGTCGAAGTTCTTGCCGATGGTCCACTGCGACGTGCGCTTCTGAAAGTCGCGCACCGAGGCGTCGTTGAAGCAGGCGTAGCCGAAGACGTGCTCGAGCGCGTCGCTGCGCTTGATGTGTCGACCGCCTTTGCCGATCACCACCGCCAGCTCGGCTTCATAATCGAACTTCTCCGACACGTACGGACGAATCACGGGATCGTCGTGGGCGATCAGCGAGGTCGCGCCGCGGAAGAAGATCAGCGGGTACACCGGCTTCAGGTTGCCGCCTTCCTTGGCGTGATCATAGAAGTTGTGGCCGAGACAGACGATCTTGCCCGGACGCGGCAACGCCGGGGCGAGCTTGACATCCGACAGGCGCACGCGCTGACCGGCATGATTGGCTACCGCACGCTTGGCGGCGCCGAGCACATCGACATCCTGCTCCAGCGCGACGCGCAGATCGGACGGCACGCCGGGTTCGGCCGCTGCCAGGTCGATGACGTCATCGCCGTCGACCACCCCCAGGCGCGTGCCTGCTTCATGCTTGTATGTGACGAATTTCACCGAAAGACTCCGTGGACTTGATTGAAGATTGACGCGACGGCTTCAGCCGTGGCGAAAGCGAATGGTTTTCTGGGCTTCCTTGAGGCGCGGCGACGGCGATTTTCCGACACCCCACTGATCGATGCGTCCGGGCGGCCACTTCCAGTCATCCGGCCCGCCGGTGCGGTAGGTGTCGTCGACCTGTTGCACTTCGGCCGTGTATTCGATGACGAAGTCGAACGGCCCGAGGAAATACGCAAACACGTTGTTGCCCGGACCGTGACGGCCGACGCCCCACTCGATCGGATAACCGGCATCGTTCATGCGGCCGCCACCGCGCATCACCGAATCGAGGTCCGGCATCACGAAGGCGATGTGGTTCAGGCTGGTCTCGGTGGCATCGGCCAGCGCGATGCTGTGGTGATCAGTGCCACACCGCAAAAAGGCCATGATGCGGGTGCGATCCGAAAGCTTGAAACCCAGCGCGTCTTCGAAGAAGGTCTGCGCGACGGCCACGTTCTCGCTGTTCATCACGACGTGCGTGATCTTGATCGGCGCGTCGGCGCGCTCTGCCGTGTCGGTCCAGCGCATGTCGCCAAAAATGAAGCGCAGCACGCGGCCTTGCGGGTCCTGTACGACCAACTGTGTGCCGCCACCGGGTTCGGTCACCGGTGCCGGGCCGTCGATCACCGTGCCGCCGTTCGCCGGAATCGTCTCGGCCAGCATCGACAGCGCGTCGAGCGAAGGCACGTTGAAATCGACGCTGCGCACGTCGGCGCGGTCGCTGCGATGCAGCGCGAGAATGTGATGCGCCGCGCCCGTACCGCGCAGATAGACCGCGTCATCGGTGCGCGCCACGACG
>NZ_KB290502.1:63265-69331 GCF_000282835.1 Pandoraea sp. B-6
GGTCTCGGTATAGAAGGTTTCCGCGAGCGCGAGATCCGGCACGCCGATGGCAATGCCGCGCAGTGCGCTGACGAGGGACGACGTCATGAGTGACTCCTTGCAGACATGCCGAGAAAGCGTTCGGCATTGAGATGAATCAGGGATTCGCGCAGCGTCGCATCGGCGAACGCGCGCTCGATGCTGGCGACCGGCGTGGTCTCTCGAAACGCGAACGGATAGTCGGTGCCGAGCATCAGTTGTGTGTGGCCGAAGGTCCTGACCAGGTGCGCGAGTGTGTCGTCGTCGAACACCAGGGCGTCGTAGTACAGGCGTCGCGCTTGGGCGCTCGGCGATTCGAGTAGCGTGTCGTCGAGCGGCTTGAACACCTTGTGCGCGCGTTCGAGTCGGGGCAACAGCGACGCAAGCGTGCCGCCGCCGTGACTGAACGCGATGCGCAGCGTCGGGCGACGCACGATCAGATTTGTCGTGAGTACCGACGCGGCGGCCAAGCCAACGTCGGTGGGGTAGCCGAGGGCTTGCAACAGAGGCTTCGGCCCGACCAGTCGCGCCTCGCCGGCCGGGCGCAGTGCATGCACGAAGATCGCCGCGCCGAGCGCTTCGGCCGCTTCGAAAAAGGGATCGAAGCATGCTGCGCCGATCGGCACACCGTTGATATTGCTGCCGAGTTCCACGCCCGCGAAGGCGCCCGAGGCCATCATTCGGGTCAGTTCGGCAATGGCGAGATCCATGTCCTGCAACGGCACCGCCCCGAGACCGACGAAGCGCGTCGGCGCGGACGCGACCATCTTGGCGATCTCGTCGTTGACGTAGCGATTCAGATGCGCGGCCTCCTGCGCCGGCAGCCAGTAGCCGAGCAACTCTGGCATGGGCGAGAGCGCTTGCACGCCGACCCGCTGCTCGGTCATGTCGTCGAGCCGCTTGCCGGCATCCCAGCAGCGGTCCGAGACCGTGCGATAGAGACCGCCGTCGATCATCACGTGCCGATGGCACTCGTGCGCCGGCGCCATCGACGGCCAGCCGGCCGGCGTGACGCCCAGCGACTTCGGAAACTCGGCGGGAATCACATGGCAGTGCACGTCGATACCGGGCAGCGCAGCACAGCCGCAACCGTGGCCGTGTACGACAGGCTCACTCATGACGCAGCCCCGCGGCCATCACGCCGGCGATGCAGATCGCTTCGTCCTCGTCGCCTGTGCCGCCCGATGCACCCACGGCGCCGATGACGCGGCCGTCGGCATCGCGAATCGGAACGGCGCCGGTCTGGGGAATGAACTTGCCGCCGTGCGTAACCGCGAGTGCATTGAAGAAGGCGGGATTGTCCTTGGCACGGGCGAGCAGCGCGCGGCTGCTGGCGCCCATGCTCACACAGGCCCACGCCTTGCCGGTTGCGATGTCCACTCGCGACATCGACGCGCCGTCTTCGCGCTGCACGGCCTTGATGTGGCCAGCATCGTCGAGCACGACGACCGCCATCGCCTTGTACTGATGTTGGTGGCTCGCAGCGAGTGCCGCCGCGATGATTTCGTTGGCCTGCGCCAACGTCAGGGGGGATGCCATACGACTGATCTCCGAACGCGTCCAGGCGTTGCGATCTCGATCAAGCGATCGCACCGGACCTTTGTTGCGAGCAATTATATATACAAAAACACTGATTTGTTATTTTCGTACACAAATAATCGTAAACACCTAGGTTCCCGACGTTGGCATTGGACTGACCCGTTTCAGATATACTTGCACGTAACTTCCCGCTCCCATCTGATCGAGGTAACGTTTTGTCCCGTATATCCGCGCTGTCCTCTGCCAGCCAGACCGCTAGCCAGGCCGGGTCGAACGTCACGCTGGCGACCAATCTGTACGACCGGATGCGGGCCGATCTTCTGGCCGGCAAGCTCGAGCCGGGTCGCAAATTGCAGATCGAATTCCTCTGCGATCAATACCAGGCGGGCCAGACGCCGGTGCGCGAAGCGCTCAACCGGTTGACCTCCGATGGCCTGGTGGAGCGGCGGGATCAGCGGGGATTTGCCGTCACCGGCATCAGCGCCGCCGACCTTCGCGAGATCACCAGGACGCGCGTCTGGCTCGAAGAAGTCGCCCTGCGCGAGGCGTTTGCGGCCGACCAGCCGGAGTGGGAAGAGGCGCTGGTGCTGGCTTACCACCGCCTCTCCAAGGTGCCGCGCTCGCTCAGCGAAACTCAATACCTCGAAAATCCCGAGTGGGAGCGGCTGCATCGGGCGTTCCATCGCACACTCATCAGCGGCTGCCAGTCACGCTGGCTGCTCAACTTCTGCGAGCAACTCTCGGATCAGTTGTACCGCTATCGCCAGTTGTCGGTGAAGCGTATCTACCCGAACCGCCACGAGCGCGAAGAGCACAAAGCGATGCTCGACGCCGTCATCGAGCGCGATGCGCCGCGTGCGATCCAACTCATGCGCAAGCACTACGAAACCACGGCCGACATCATCCTCGCCGACGCCAATCTCTTCCCGGTGGAATAAGCCGTCTCGTTCGGCCGGCCCGATCGCTTGGGCTGGCAACGCTGCCCCCTCTCTTCCCTCGCCTTCACGTTCCGCTGCGCTGGTGCCTGCCGCGCCTGCGCAGGCGTGGGGGTATTGCGCTGCGTCTCCCTCTCATCTCGACCTGTCGTCGTGCTATGTGTTGCAGACACACATCACGAAGTCTCCCGGTTTACCCGAGTTTCGACATTAAAATTTGATTTGCTTAAAAATATATACAAAAATTGCCATCAGCCATTTTTGTGCAAATGAATGGTCTATGACGACAGAGGAATGGAGACATGGCAATGATTCGACGTTTTGGCGCCGCTGCGGCGCTTTCGCTGTGCGCGAGCGTGGGCGCGCATGCGCAATCCGTGACGCTGTACGGCATCATCGACACGGGCGTGCAATATGCGCACACAGGCGGCACCAGCGTGTCGCGGGTGGAATCGAGTTCGGTGGCGCCGTCGCGATGGGGGATGATTGGCACCGAAGACCTGGGGGGCGGCCTGGCTGCGGTGTTCAAGCTTGAAGACGGATTCAACGTGAACAACGGCACGATTGCCGGCAATGGTGCGCTGTTCAATCGCGAGGCGTGGGTCGGATTGCGCAGTAATCAGTGGGGGCAGGTGCAGGTCGGCAACAACTACACGCCGCTGTTCACGACCTATGTGACGTATTCGCAGGGCGACCTCAACACACTCGGCTGGGGCAATGCGACGAACAACTTCGTCTTCGTGCCGGTGGCCCGCACCGCCAATTCGATTCGCTACGTGTCACCGGCCTTCGCGGGCCTGACCGTACGCGCGTTGTATGCGCGCGGCGCCAATGGCGCGACGGGACAGCCGCGTACGCTGGGCGATACGGCGTCGGTGGGATTCAACTTCAAGGCGGGGCAATTCTCGGCCGATGCGGATTACCTGCAGCAGCGCTTCAGCACGACGTCGGCTGTCACCACGGCGTCGCCGACGGGTACCGGACGCTACTACCTGTTTGGCGCGTCGTACGACTTCGGCTTCGTCAAGCCGGCGTTCCTGTATCAGATCCACCGCAACACCGATAGCGTAACGACGGCGAGCAACGCGACCTACGCGAACCCGGACAACGACTTCTATGAAGTCAATGCGCTGGTGCCGAACCTGGCGAGAGGCACGCTGTTGCTGAGCTTCGGTCAATACCGCCTGCGCGGCAATTCGTCGGGCAATGCGCTGTCGTATGGCGTGCGGTACGACTACTTCCTCTCGAAGCGCACCGGGTTGTACGCGGGGGCCAGCTACGTAAAGAACAACGCCAACGCGGCCTTCACGATCAGCAATGCGGGCGGCGCCGGCATTCCCGTGACCGCCGGCAACAATATCGTGAGCTTCATCGCCGGTATCGTGCATCGCTTCTGATGCCCGCAACGACGTGACACGGGATCTGACGCGGTATCCGAAGAGGCTCGGTACCGCGTCAGGTTCGCTTGAGACGTCACGCGACATGTGTCAACGGCGCCGCCGCAATCAGTGGAATTGCGCCAACGCCGCCAGACCGACGATGACCGTGACAGCGCCCCCGATGCGCGTGGCGATTTGCGCGAACGGCATCAGCGACATCCGGTCGGCTGCGGTCAGGATCGCGACGTCGCCCGTGCCGCCCAGGCCGCTGTGCGTCGCGTTCACGATGGCCGCTTCGATCGGGTACATACCGACCAGGCGGCCGACAAAGAAGCCGGTCACGGTCAGCGTCAACACTGTCGCGACGGCCGTCACGATATTGATCCAGTGGAAGGCGCCGACGATCTCGCCCCACGGCGTCATCGCCACGCTGATCGCGAACATCAGCGGATAGGTCACCGCCGTCGAGAAGAAACGGTACATGAACCTCGCGCCACCGTTGACCTGCGGCGAGACAATCTGGAACAACTGCGCGGCGATCACCAGCACCAACATGATCACGGGTGCGGGCCAGCCGAACAGCTTATTTGTCAGCACACCGACCAGATACAGCGCAATCGCGGTGCCGCCGGCAGCCGCCACCGAACTGACGTCGACGTCAGGCTTGGTCGACGCCCGCAACGGCGGTTGCGCTTCACCGACGAGATCCTCATTACCCACCGTCAGCCGGCCGTTACCGGTCCAGGCCGGCCTGCGGCTGCCTAGATAGCTCAGGAACCCCGCCGAGCAGATCGCGACAATATTGCCGAGCATCACGGCCGAGAGCAATTGCGCGAAGATCGGCCCTTGCTCGACGCCGAGAATCTGCGCATACCCGGCCGACAACGGCAGCGCGCCTTCGCCGACGCCGCCTGCCATGATTGGCATCACGATGAAGAATAGCGCCTGACGCGCCGGCAAGCCCAACGCCGTGCCGACCGCAACGCCCACCACGCCGGCGGCGATCGAGCCGATGGCCACCGGGATGAAGATGCGTACGAAGCCCTTGATAAGCGCCTGACGATCCATCGACAGCACGCTGCCGACGATGATCGCCGCGATGAAGAGATACAGGAAGTTCGATTGCTTGGTGAACAGCTTGACGGCCGACGTCACCGGTGTTGGCATCCACCCGTAGAACACCAGCATCGACGGCACGAAGGCCGCGAAGATCGAGGTGCCGCCGATATGCTTGGCGAACGGAATCCGCTTGGCCAGTTCAGCGCACGTATAACCGCCGACGGCGACCAACGCGATGCCCGTGGGCAGATCGGCCGCCAGCTTTCCGGCGTGCGCCATCGCCGCGAGTACCGCGACCAGCACGATATAGACCGGCAACGGCAGCGCGCCGATGGACGTGTCGAAGACGGCCCACCAGCGCTGCTTGAGCGATTTGGGCTGTGCTGCACTCGCCTGGCCTTGACCCGCTGCGGTGGTTTCCATGGGGGAGTCTCCGTTCATATTGTTATGTGGTTTACACCAGGAACAGCATGGCGGCGCCGTAAATCACGAGGCCGACGAGGAAGGTCACGACCGTAAATCCGAGCACGCGTTGCACGCCGATGCCGGCCATCGCCACGACAGGGGCGGCCCAGAACGGTTGCATCATGTTGGAGACCTGCTCGCCCATCGCGACCGCCATGGTCGTGGCCGGCACCGAGGCATGCAGCGCCACGGCGGCCGGCACCACGAACGGGCCTTGCACGGCCCAGTGACCGCCCCCGCTCGGGATGAAGAACGTCACGATCAACGAGCAGATGTAGCTCCAGAACGGCAGCGTGTGCGCGTTCGAGATCGCGATGAAGAAATGCGAGATCACATCCGGCAGGCCGGTCGCGTCCATCATGCCCATGATGCCGCCGTACAGCGGATACTGCAGCATCATCGAGCCGGTCTGCTTGGCGGCGTTCTTGACCGCGTCGGCGTAGGCCAGCGGGTAGCCGTGCAGCACGATGCCGGCGATGAACATCACGAAGATCACCGCATTGACGCCCGAGAATGCCACGTGTTCATAGCGCGTGTAGACGAGCAGCGCCACGCCGAGCACGCCGATGAAGGCGCTGCCGATCCACGAGTGTTCGAGCCACTTGGCGAAGCTCAACGGGCCTTGCGGCTTCTGGCGCACGGGCGGGTCCGGATGCAGCGTCGTGTCGAGC
>NZ_KB290502.1:69341-84571 GCF_000282835.1 Pandoraea sp. B-6
CGTCGCTGGGTTTGAGCCAGGCGAGCACGAACGGCATCACGATCATCATCGCAACGGTCGGCACAAGGTTGAAGCGGGTAAAGACGGTGTCGCCGAACGGCAGCACCGTGCCGGTGACCTTCTGCACCACGTTCATGGCACTGCCGGCGGTCGATTGCGCGAGGGCAATCGAGCTGGAAATGCCGCTGGCCCACACCACCCAACCGGAGAAGCCGGCGGCGACGATCCACGCGAAGTCGACCTTCATGCGCTTGGCGACTTCGCGGGCGAGCAGCGCGCTCACGACCAGTCCCAGGCCCCAGTTGAAGAACGATGCGATCGCCACCAGCAGGAACGTCAGTGCGGCGGCCTGCACGGGCGTGCGCGCGATCGAGATCAGTCCCTTGAACACGCGCTGCACGGGCGGCGCGTGTGCGAACGCATGACCGGTCACCAGCACCAGTGTGATCTGGAAAGCGAACGTCAGAATGCCGAAGAAGCCCTTGTACCAGCCGGTGACGAGACGGTCCACACTCGCGTGCGGGCCGAAGATCAGCGCGAGCGCGCCGACCACGGCCGTAATCAGGATGGCCAGGACAAACGGATCGGGAATGATCCGTTCAAACAGCTGGATGGTTGCCTCGGTGAAACCGACTTTCTTCGCCGGTGCGCGGGTGACGCTCGTTTTCATCTTTGTCTCCGTTTGCGCGAATGGTGTCGCGCGGGCTGGGCATGCTCGTCATCGCTGCATGTCTTGTTCTGTTGTTGCTGGGTTCTGGGAACGGCTTCTGCCGTTAGCGGGTGAAGCCGTAAAGCTGCGCCGGGTTGTCGACGAGGATGCGCTTGCGTGCCGCTTCGTCGGGCACCCATTCGGTCAGCAGTCGTAGCAGGTCGACATCGTCGGGCGTGTGCGTTTCAGTGACGTGCGGCCAATCGCCCCCCCACACGACGCGGTCGGGCAACGTCCTGGCCCAGTGGCGTGCGACCGGGGCGACATCGGCATAACGCGCATCGAGGCCGTCGCGTGAATCGAGATACGGGCCCGAGAGCTTGACCCAGACGCGCCCCGTCGCGGCAGCCAGTTGCTCAACCACCTCGCGCGCGGGATGCGCCAAACCGGCCGGCTGCGGCAGGCGCGCCATATGGTCGAATACCATCGGGCACGGCAGACGGCCGAGCATTGCGCGGTGCTCGACGATCTGGTCGGCCGTCCAGTGCAGTTGCACGTGCCAGCCGTAGGCGTGAATGCGTTGCGCGAGGGGCTCGACCATCTCGAAGCCGACGACGGCGTTGGCCGGCGTGTAGAGCGTGAAACGGATGCCGCGGATGCCACCGTCGTGAAGCCGGCGGAGTTCGGCGTCGGAAATGTCGGGACGGATCACACCGACGCCGCGCGTGCGCTCGCGGCCGAGCTGCGCGATGGCGTCGAGCGTCACCGCGTTGTCGACGCCATGCGGGCGGGGCGTGACGACGACGGTGCGCGTGGTGCCGAGCTGCGCCTGCACGGCCGCGTAACGTTCGATATCGACGTGCGTGAAGATGTGCATGTGCGCGTCGCACGCATTGGCCGGCGTCGCCGCAGCATCGCTGCCGCGTTCGCGTTGCGGTGAAGCGTCGGTGAGTGCCATCGTCGTGTCTCCGTCTGGCGATTGTGCTTTTTTCGTACCTGGCCGCGCAGCGTCGTCTCGTCGCGTGCTCAGAGCAGCGCGTGGGTACTGCGCAGCGCCGCGATTTCCTCCGCGCTCCAGCCTTCGCCGAGCAGCACTTCGTCCGAATGCTGGCCGAAGGCGGGCGCGGCCATCGGTACCGGGCCCGGCGTATCGCCGAAGCGGATCGGTTGCTTGAAGCCGCGGTATTGCCCGACGTTCGGATTCTCGAACGTGGCGATCATGTCTTCTGCGAGCACTTGCGGGTTGTCGAACATGTCTTCGACGTTGCGCGCGGCGGCGCACGGCACTTCCTCGCCGAACAGCGCCTCCCATTCGAGTGCCGAGTGCTGCGCAAGCGCGCCGCGCAGTCGTTGCACGATCTCGTCGCGGCGCTCGGCGCGCTTGCGCACGGTGTCGTAACGCTCGTCGGCAGCCAGTTCGGGCAGGCCGATCTTCTCGCACAGCGCACGCCAGAAATGCGGCGTGTTGGCGGAAATGTAGAGATAGCCATCGCGCGTCGGGTGGATGCCCGTAATGCCGCCGGAGCGCATGTCGCGGCCGATCTCGCGAGGCTCGCCGTCCGCCCAGATCAAGCGAGCCGATTGCATGGTCAGCGCGCTGCGCAACAACGATACGCCGACGTATTGCCCTTGGCCGCTACGCTCGCGCGCGAATAGCGCCGACGACACGCCATTGGCGACCAGCGACGCGGCAAAGTAATCGACCACGGACCCGTACAGAATCTCGGGCGGGCCGCCGGCCTTGCCCTGCATCGCGCACATGCCCGACATGGTTTGCAGAACCTGGTCGTAGCCTGCCTTGTCCTTGTCCGGGCCAGTCTCGCCGTAACCGGTGACGTTGCAGTAGATCAGGCGGGGATTGATGTCGCGCAGTTGGTCGTAGGCGATGCCAAGGCGCGCGGGCACGCTCGGCCGGAAGTTGTGCACCAGCACGTCGGCACGCTCGACCAGACGCTTGAGCACGGCCAGCGCCGCCGGTTGCTTGAGATCGAGCGCGATGCCGCGCTTGCCGCGATTCACGCCAAGGAACGCACGGCTTTCGGCTTCGAGCGTCGACGGGTACTTGCGCAGATTGTCGCCGGTGGGCGGTTCGATCTTGATGACCTCGGCCCCCTGATCGGCAAGCAGCGCGCAGCCGTACGGACCGGCGATATACGCGCTCAGATCGAGCACGCGGATGCCCGACAGCGGGCCGGCCGGGTTGGCGGTGGAATCGTTCATCGTGCAGGTCTCACAAAATTCGGTCGAGCGGCGAGGTGCCCGGTTGGTGCGCGGTTGGTTCGCGGTCAGTGGCGGAAGCTCAGACCTGCGCGTCGAGCGCGCTCAACTGGTCGGCGCTCAGCAGCGCCATGCGGCGCGCGTCGTCGACAACGGCTTGCGCCCGCGCGGCGAACGGCGGATCGATCATCTTGCCGTCGACCACGTATGCACCGACGCCGTCGCGATTGGCGACGCGCGTAGCGATCACGACGCGCACCGCGTGGGCGATATCGTCGTCCGACGGGCGGAACACGTCGTTGCAGATCGCGATCTGGCTCGGGTGGATGCAGGTCTTGCCAAGGAAGCCCATCGCGCGGGCCAGCTCAGCCTCGGCACGAAAGCCCACTTCATCCTTGATATTCCCAAAGGCCGAGTCGTACGCGTAGACGCCAGCGACACCGGCGGCCATCCGAACAGCGTACATCGCCTGCTCGATGGCGCGCGGCTCACGACGGGCGATGCCCAGCGGCTCGAACAGGTCGCCAAGGCCGAGTTGCAAGCCGGCGACGCGCGGATGCGCGCACGCCAGTTCAGCAGCGTTGAGCACGGCGGCCGGCGATTCGATATTGAGCAGCAGGCGGATCGGCGTGGTCACGCCGTTCTCGCGCTCGGCGGCTTCCAGCGCCGCAACGGCGGCGAGCACGTCGGCCTTCGTTTCTGGTTTGGGCAGGTTGATCAGGTCTAGGCCGGGCTGGGCCACGGCGCGAACGTCATGCGCGAAGTGCGGCGTGTCGAGCGCGTTGACGCGCACGATCAGCACCTTGCCGCATTGCCGGGTCGCCTCGTCGCGCAGCATCGCGCGCAGCGCGTCGCGTGCGTCGCCCTTGCGCTCGGGCGCAACGGCATCTTCCAGATCGAACGAGAGGGCATCGGCCTGACCGGCCAACGCCTTGGCAAAAAGCGCCGGGCGGGATGCCGGAACGAACAACTTGCTGCGCACGATGTCTCCTGATTTTTCGTTTTGATAAAACGCTTGATCTGGAGTCTAGTCGCCCGACTTTTTTAGATAAACTATTCATATCTATCTTCAAACAGTAGAAATTCTTTCGATATGGATATCGAGTTCTTCAAGACGCTGCTGCATGTCGTCGATGGCGGGTCGATGGCGGAGGCGGCGCGGCGGGTGGGCGTGACGCCGGCGGCGGTGGCGCAGCAAATGCAGGCCATCGAGCGCGAATTGGGCACGGCGGTGTTTACGCGGGCGGGGCGCACGGTAATTCCTACCGAGGCCGGCCATCGGGTGATCGAGCGGGCGCGCAATCTGGTACGCGATTACGGCGAGCTGAAGGATTTCGCGTTGCAGGGCGAGCCTGTCGGCGAGTTGCGTATCGGCACGATCACGACGGCCTTACTGACCGTCATGCCGGACGTGCTCGCGCACTTCTCGAAACGCTTTCCCCAGGCCAAGCTGCTGATCCGAGGCGGCCAGACGCCGGAACTGTTCGAAACGCTCAAGGCCGGGGATATCGATGTGGCCGTCTGTCTGCTGCCCCCGTTCGATCTGCCCAAGACCTTCGAGTGGCGGCTATTGCGCGAGGAACCGATCGTGGTGCTCGCACCGAGAGCGCTGGCCGGGCGCGATCCCGACGACCTGCTGCGCACCGAGCCATTCATTCGCTACGACCGCACGTTAGGTGGCGGACGGAATGCCGAGGAATATTTGCGCTCGCGACGGATCGTGCCGCGCGAGCTTTTCGAGCTCAATTCGATCCTGACGATCGCGATGATGGTCGACCGGGGGTTGGGGGTGGCACTGGTGCCGGACATCGAATCGCCGCTGCTGGCATCGCTCGACATCGTCAAGCTGACGCCCCCCGGCCCTGTCGCGCCGCGCCGTTTCGGCCTGCTGTGGCGTCGCGCGTCACCGAAATCGCGCTTGATTCAGGGTTTGCTCGAGACAGCGCAGATGACGATGCGCAGCTTGCGCGGGGCGGGGGGTGCCGACGTGTAAATTGCGCTCGCACCGGCCGATGACGCTGCGGCGCGTAGGGCATGGATCTAGTACGGCAAGCCCTCATCAATGGGCAGCGAAGGATCCCTGGACCATTCATTCCACGAGCCGAGGTAAAGGCGCACGTCCCTGATGCCGGCCTCCTCCAGTGCTACAAATGTGTTGGAGGCGCGCGCCCCTTTGAAGCAAAACACAACAACAGGCGTATCGCGACGAATCCCCACGGTCGCACACTCGGCAAGAATCTCTGCCGGCGATTTGAACATCTGCCCAGCGGGGGTCGGTTTCATCATTCGATACCACTCTAGCCACACCGAGCCGGGAATGCGGCCCTTTCGGGGGCAAAAGTCCTTGCCATAAGGTGACGAGCTTTCGGCAATCCATTCATCGACGTCGCGCACATCGAGCTTCACGATACGCGGGTCTGCAACGGCGTCCTTCATCCCCGCCAGGTCGACGAGGATGCTGCTTCCGCCCGTATCTGGGGGAAACGCGACGGGAGTCGGCGAAGGAGCTTCCGTTGTGCTTGGCAGCCCGGCGGCACGCCATGCACTGTAGCCGCCGTGAAGTACCTTGATTTTGTCGCGGGGATAGCCAAGATAGCGAAGCAGTACATAGCCACGACAGGATTGGCCAAATCCAGTCGTCATCGACTGTTCGTAGATGACAGCCGTCTCCTTCCCAGACAATCCAGCCTTCGCGAATGCCTCGGTGAATGTTTCGCGCAAGACGGCAAGACCTTCTGGCGTTGAGGTAGCCAGATAGGTAAATATCTCATGGATATTCACCGCGCCTGGCAGATGCGCTTCGGCAAAACTTGCCGCGTCTCGTGTGTCGATGAGCACTACCGGCCCCGACTGAATCAACTGTGTCAATTCATCGGGTGAAACAAGAACTCTCTCGTGCATGGCAATCCCCCATCCAGCTTGACCTGACGGTGGCCCGAAAAGAGGACCACATCCCGATGCAGTGCATCGTGGCAAGCTCGGCGCCCACTTGTCGAAATAAATCTAGACGACGACGGACGAACCACTTTGATGCTTATCAAAGGAAAACGCGAGAGGGAATCCCAAACGGGGCGGTCGTACCACCCGCCCCGGCGCCGAAGATGAAAACCGCGCCTGTGGCACGTGCTTTGGCTATCCGATTTAGCCGATTCCGCAGAGTCATGACTGCAGCGCGAAAGTGCGCAACACACAAAAACAAATGGCCCGCACCAAGGGAGGTTGCGGGCCAGCGACTTACACTTTCCAGACTTGCTCAAGTGCGGGTTTTAGAACGGAATATCGTCATCCATGTCGTCAAAACCGCCGCCCGACTGCTTGGCCGGTGCTTGCTGACGGGCACCGCCACCACCACCACCGCCACCACCGCCGCGCGAATAGCCGCCACCGCCGCCTTCGTCGCTACCACCACCGCCGCGCGAGTAGCCGCCACCGCCGCCGCCACCTTCACCACCGCTGCGGCCGCCCAGCATCTGCATCTGGTCCGCTACGATTTCCGTGCTGTAACGCTCGGTGCCGTCCTGCGCCTGGTACTTGCGCGTGCGGATACGACCTTCGATATACACCGCCGAGCCCTTCTTCAGGTACTCATTGACGATCTCGGCGAGACGGCCGAAGAACGACACCCGGTGCCATTCCGTCAGCTCCTTGAACTCGCCAGACTGCTTGTCCTTGTAACGGTCGGTCGTCGCCAGACGAATGTTCGCGACCGCATCGCCGCTCGGCATGTAGCGGACTTCGGGATCGGCGCCAAGGTTGCCGACCAGGATCACTTTGTTGACTGATGCCATAAATCTTTCTCCGGTATTGCTGATATCCGATCAGGATTGATGAGGCGCTGGCGTCCTCATCGGTGCGGCGATTATAAGCCACACGACAGCCCCGACTGAGCAAGTGATGAAGATTGCGTTCTGACCGTAGTGGGTCATCAGAAAACCCCCTATCGCCCCGCCGCAAAACAACCCGAGGGCCTGCGTCGTGTTGTACACGCCCACCGCCGCGCCCTTGCGCTGCCCCGGCGCCAGCTTCGACACCAGCGACGGCTGCGATGCCTCCAACACGTTAAAGCCCAGGAAGTACACGAACAGCACGCACGCAATCACGCCCACCGTCGGCGGCAATCCGCCCAGCGCCGCCTGCGCCACCGCGACCAGTGCAATCGCCGAGAGCAGCACCACCTTCATCTTGCCGCGCTTCTCGGCCGCGATGATCGCCGGCACCATCGCCACGAACGACAACCCCATCACCGGCAGATACACCTCCCAGTGCTGCGCCACCGGCAACCCCGCCGCCACCAACATGCGCGGCATCGCCACGAACAGCGCCGTCTGTGTCGCATGCAGCACGAACACGCCGAAATTCAGACGCAACAACTCCGGGTTGTGCAGCACCTCCGAGAACGGCGCCGGGCCCACCTTGGGATGCGCGGGCGGCGTCGGCACGACCCACACCACCACGAAGATCGCCAGTACCGCCAGAATGCCGATGGCCGAGAACAGGCCACTCATGCCCAGCCAGTGATACAGGAACGGTGCACACACGATGGCCACCGCGAACGACAGGCCAATGCTGCCGCCGATCATCGCCATCGCCTTGGTGCGGTTGGCTTCGCTCGTCAGATCGGCCACGCACGCCATCACCGCCGAGGAAATCGCTCCAGCCCCCTGGATCGCCCGGCCGACGATGATCCACGCCAGATCATGCGCCAGCGCCGCCACGAGCGAGCCGATCGCGAACACGATCAGGCCGAACACGATGACAGGCTTGCGCCCCAGCCGGTCGGAAGCCCACCCGTACGGAATATAGAACAGGGACTGCGTCAGACCATAGATGCCGATGGCCAGTCCGACGAGAAAAGTGTTGTTGCCGCCAGGAATCGTCTGCGCGAACACAGAGAACACCGGCATGATCAGAAACAGACCGAGCATGCGCAGTGCAAAAATCCCCGCGAGCGACGCGCTCGCGCGCACTTCCAGCGGGGTCATGCGGCCACCTCGGCCGCGCGTTGTGGCAGGGGAAGCGGGAGTCACGGAATCGGTAGACATTACGTCCTGAGAGATGGAAATAGCGCGCGCAACAACGTGCAGCCTCGGAATCGTCTGATGATTGCTGCCCGGAGGCATGTCGATGGGCCCGGACGACGGTCCGGCGCCAGCCCCCTGGAAAGCGGGCGATTCGCCCCCACCTATGGCCCATGCCGGTATATCGCCCGAGACTACCCGTCAGCCGGTTCAGCCCCAGCAATCAAACTTAGGTATATTAGCAGGTTTAGCCGCCCTGATTTTCCCCCAGCGGCCCGCCCGACCGCTCCCGCCGCCCGCTGCGTCGACGCCCGGCCAACGCCGTGCCGATATCGCGCGACGTCCCGGGAAACTCGGACTCTTGGGGGCCGGAAACCGCCCCGCGACATTTCGCCGCGCGGATTCCTCGGCGACGACCCGGAACCGTGAATGGAAACCATCCGTATTCGTGGGGCTCGTACCCACAACCTCAAGAACGTCAATCTCGACTTGCCGCGTCACCAGCTCGTGGTGATCACCGGCCTGTCCGGTTCCGGTAAGTCGTCGCTGGCCTTCGATACGCTCTACGCGGAAGGTCAGCGTCGCTATGTCGAGAGCCTGTCGGCCTCCGCCCGCCAGTTCCTGCAACTGATGGAAAAGCCCGATGTCGACCTGATCGAAGGCCTCTCGCCCGCGATCTCCATCGAACAGAAGGCCACGTCGCACAACCCGCGCTCGACGGTGGGCACGGTCACGGAAATCCACGACTACCTGCGTCTGCTCTACGCGCGCGTGGGTACGCCCTATTGCCCCGACCACGGCCTGCCGCTCGAATCGCAAAGCGTCTCGCAAATGGTCGACGCTGCGCTCGCGCTGCCGGAAGACACCAAGCTCATGATCCTCGCGCCCGTCGTGGTCGATCGCAAGGGCGAGCATGTCGACCTGTTCGAGACGATGCAGGCCCAGGGCTTCGTGCGCTTTCGCATCCGCTCGGGCGGCGGCGCGGCCAACGAAGGCACGGCGCGCGTCTACGACATCGAATCCCTGCCCAAGCTCAAAAAGACGGAAAAGCACTCGATCGACGTGGTCATCGACCGCGTGAAGGTACGCGCCGATCTGAAACAGCGTCTGGCGGAATCGTTCGAAACGGCACTGCGGCTGGCCGACGGCCGGGCCGTGGCGCTGGAAATGGACACCGACAAGGAACACGTTTTCAGCTCGAAGTTCGCATGCCCGGTGTGCTCGTATTCGCTTCAGGAACTCGAGCCGCGCCTGTTCTCGTTCAACAATCCGATGGGGGCATGCCCAAGCTGCGACGGTCTTGGCCACATGACGTTCTTCGATCCAAAGCGCGTCGTCGGCTTCCCGGCGCTCTCGCTCGCCTCGGGCGCGATCAAGGGCTGGGATCGCCGCAACCAGTTCTATTTCCAGATGCTGCAGAGCCTCGCGGCGTTCTACGACTTCGATGTCGACACGCCCTTCGAGGAGCTGCCGGAAGCCACCCAGAAGATCGTACTCTTCGGCTCCGGCGAGCAGACCATTCCCTTCACCTATGTGAATGAGAAGGGCCGCACATCGGTGCGTGAGCATGCCTTCGAAGGCATCATCCCGAATCTGGAACGACGCTATCGCGAAACCGATTCCGTCGCCGTGCGTGAAGAGCTGGCCAAGTACCAGAACAACCAGGCCTGCCCCGATTGCGAAGGCAGCCGCCTGCGTCGCGAAGCCCGTTTCGTCAAGGTCGGCGAAGGCCAGCAGGCGCGCGCGATCTACGAGATCGGCAACCTGCCGCTGCGCGAAACGCTCGGCCACTTCCACGAACTGGTCCTGCACGGTGCGAAGCGCGAGATCGCCGACAAGATCGTCAAGGAAATCGTGGCCCGCCTCACGTTCCTGAACAACGTGGGCCTCGACTACCTTTCGCTCGAACGCAGCGCCGATACGCTCTCGGGCGGCGAAGCGCAGCGCATCCGCCTGGCGTCGCAAATCGGCTCGGGCCTCACCGGCGTGATGTACGTGCTCGACGAGCCGTCCATCGGCTTGCATCAGCGCGATAACGACCGCCTGATCGGCACGCTCAAGCATCTGCGCGATCTTGGCAACTCGGTCATCGTGGTCGAACACGACGAGGACATGATTCTCGCAAGCGATTACGTCGTCGACATGGGGCTGGGCGCGGGGATCCACGGCGGCAGGGTGATCGCACAAGGCCGCCCCGAGCAGATCGAAAACGCGCCGGAGTCGCTCACGGGGCAGTACCTGTCCGGCGCGCGGCGTATCGAAGTGCCTGCGCAGCGACGCGCGCCGAGCGACGATCGACTGCGAATTTTGGACGCATCGGGCAACAACCTCAAAAACGTCTCGCTGGATCTGCCGGTCGGGTTGCTGACCTGCGTGACCGGCGTGTCCGGTTCGGGCAAGTCGACGCTGATCAACGACACCCTGTATCACGCCGTCGCACGGCATCTCTACGGGTCGTCGGCCGAGCCGGCGCCGTATGACCAGATCGAAGGGCTGGAGCACTTCGACAAGGTCATCAACGTCGACCAATCGCCCATCGGACGCACGCCGCGCTCGAACCCGGCCACCTACACGGGGCTGTTCACGCCGATCCGCGAACTCTTCGCCGGCGTGCCCGCGGCCAAGGAGCGTGGCTACGATCCGGGCCGTTTCTCGTTCAACGTCAAGGGCGGACGCTGCGAAGCCTGTCAGGGCGATGGCGTCATCAAGGTCGAGATGCACTTCCTGCCCGATGTGTATGTGCCCTGCGATGTCTGCCACGGCAAACGCTACAACCGCGAAACGCTCGAAATGCAGTACAAGGGCCGCAATATCTCGGAGGTGCTCGACATGACGGTCGAGCAGGCGCACGAGTTCTTCAAGCCGGTGCCGGTCGTCGCGCGCAAGCTCAGGACATTGCTGGACGTGGGCCTGGGCTACATTCGCCTCGGCCAGTCGGCCACCACGCTCTCGGGCGGTGAGGCGCAGCGCGTGAAGCTCTCGCTCGAACTCTCGAAGCGCGACACGGGCCGAACGCTTTACATCCTTGACGAACCGACGACCGGGCTGCACTTTCACGATATCGAGCTGCTGCTCACGGTGATCCACCGGCTGCGCGATCAAGGCAATACCGTGGTCATCATCGAGCACAATCTCGACGTGATCAAAACGGCGGATTGGGTGATCGATCTCGGGCCGGAAGGCGGCGCGGGCGGTGGGCAAATCATTGCGCAAGGCACGCCCGAGCAAGTGGCGGCGAACAAGGCCAGCTTCACCGGCAAGTACCTCGCCCCATTGCTGACGCGCGCAAAGTAAGCGCATCGCCCGTTCGGGCTGTCTTACGTCACGACACGCGCGAGCGCCTTGCGAGGGTCGCCCGCGTCGTCGCGGCAGAGTCTTATTACAAGGACGTCATTGCATGGAACCGCGCTCTGGCTGGCATCCGGATCGGGATGCCTGGATCGAACTGGCGAGCTACGCGGCCGCCGCCCTCGCCCTTTGGCTGATTCTGAGCATCCACCTGCTCTCGGTGGTGCTCGCGGGGACGGTCGTCTATCAGCTCGTGCACGTGCTCGGGCCGCGCCTGCAACTGCGCATCTCCAGCGAGCGCGCCCGGCTGGTCGCCGTCGCCCTCCTGTCGGCGGTGATCGTCGCGCTGATGACCGCGATCATCTTCGGCATCATCACGTTCTTCCGCAGCGACGCCGGCCATCTGGAACACCTCAACGGCCGGATGATGGACGTGGTCGAGCAGGCGCGTGCGCAGTTGCCCGCCTGGATCACGGCACGCCTGCCGGCCGACAGCGACGACATCCACCAGTCCATCACCGGCTATCTGAAGGACCACACGCAGGAGATGTCGCTCGTCGGCAAGGAAGCGCTCAACGCGATGGTGCACATCATCGTGGGGCTCGTGCTCGGCGCACTCGTGGCCCTCTCGTCGATCCGGCCCGTGCACAGCATGCGCCCGCTCTCGGCCGCGCTCTCACGGCGCGTCACGCTGTTTGGCGATGCGTTTCGCCGCATCGTGTTCGCCCAGGTCAAAATCTCGGCAATCAACACGCTCTTCACCGCGATCTTCCTGCTCGGTGTGCTGCCGCTGTTCGACGTTCACTTGCCGCTGCGCAAGACGATGATCGTGGTGACGTTCGCCGTGGGCCTGCTGCCGGTCGTCGGGAATCTGATCTCGAACACGTTCATCGTGGTGCTGGGCCTGTCGGTCTCGTTGTACGTGGCCATCGCCGCCCTGACCTTCCTGATCGTGATTCACAAACTCGAGTACTTCCTGAACGCCCGCATCGTCGGCACACAAATCCAGTCGCGCTCCTGGGAGCTTCTGCTCGCCATGCTCGTCATGGAAGCCGCGTTCGGGCTGCCCGGACTGATCGCCGCGCCGATCTATTACGGCTATCTCAAGAGCGAACTGGCGGAAAAGCAACTCGTCTGAGTAACGCCCGGCGCCCTGGCGCCCGCTGCCACCGTCGAATCATCGACAGGCACCGGGCGTTTTTCCGGACGCCATTTGACATTTCGTCACTGAATGACATAATGTCAAATCATGAAATCTGCCAAATCGTCTGCCCCCCGCATGCTCGACGAGAACGCCTTGCTGCTTCGTGAAGGTCGCAAGATTGTCGAGGCGCTCGGTCAGACCTTCGCGCCGCTTGTCGAAGTGGTGTTGCACGACCTGACCGATCCAGACCATGCCATCGTGGCGATCGCCAACAATTTGTCGGGGCGCGAACCTGGCGATGCCGTCACGGAGATGGGCCTCGCGCGCATCGCCGACCCGGCATTTCCCGAGGTCATCGCGAACTACGCGAATCGGTTTCCCGATGGGCGTCCGGCCAAGAGCACGTCCATCGGGCTGAAAAACGGTCGCGGCGAGTATGTCGCCGCCATTTGCCTGAACATGGACATCTCGATGCTCGCGGCGGCGGCGGCCAGCGTGCAGCAACTGGTGAGCGTGCCCAACCATGCGCCGACGCCCGTGCGCGAAACGCTCTCGACGCGCCGTCTCGACGACATCGTTCCACTGATCACCGACTTCGCCGCGCAGCGCAACACCACGCCGCAGGGCCTGACGCTCGCGCAGCGCCGCGAAGCCATCCGCCTCGTCGAGGCCCGCGGTCTGCTCGACCTTCGTCACGCGCACGCCGAAGTGGCACGCGCGCTGGGCGTCGCCCGCTCGACCGTCTACACCTATCTCTGCGACACGAAAGGCACATCATGACAACTTCTTCGCTGGCGATTACCTATGGCGACATCGCTGCCGCCCACGACCGGATTCGGGAGGCAGCGCATCGTACGCCCGTGCTGACGTCGCGTACCGCCGACGCCATGACCGGCGCCCGCCTGTTCTTCAAGGCGGAGAATTTCCAGCGTATGGGCGCGTTCAAGTTCCGCGGGGCCTACAACGCGATCTCGCAGTTCACGGCCGAGCAGAAGCGCGGCGGCGTGCTGGCCTTCTCGTCGGGCAATCACGCGCAGGCGATTGCGCTCTCCGCGCGCGAGCTTGGCGTGCCGGCCGTCATCCTGATGCCCCAGGACGCCCCGCAGATGAAGATTGACGCGACGCGCGGTTACGGGGCGGAAGTGATGCTGTTCGACCGTTACCAGGAGGATCGCGAAGCGCTTGCGAAGCGTCTCGCGCAGGAGCGCGGCATGACGCTGATTCCGCCGTACGACCATCCGCACGTGATGGCCGGCCAGGGCACGGCAACCAAGGAATTGATCGAGGACGCGGGTGAGCTGGACACCCTCGTCGTTTGCCTAGGCGGTGGCGGGTTGCTCTCGGGCAGTGCCGTCGCGGCGCGCGCATTGAATCCCGACATCGAGATCTACGGGGTGGAACCGGCGGCCGGCAACGACGGCCAGCAGAGTTTTCGCACGGGCAAGATCGTGCACATCGAAACACCGCGCACGATTGCCGACGGCGCGCAGACCCAGCATCTCGGCGAATACACGTTCCCGGTGATTCGCGCGCTCGTCGACGACATCGTGACCGTGACCGACGAGGAACTCGTACAGACGATGCAGTTCTTCGCGAGCCGCATGAAATTCGTGGTCGAGCCGACCGGCTGCCTCGCCGCGGCGGCGGTGCTGCAAGGCAAACTGGATATCCGCGGCAAGCGCGTGGGCATCATCCTGTCGGGCGGTAACGTCGATATGGCGCGCTTCGCCAAACTCACTTTGGGAGAAACGGTATGAGCACCCAGGCCGATGGCATCGACGCCGTGAACGTGGCGGCGCTGCAGCCGCCGCGCGGTCACTATTCGCATGGTGTCCGCGCGGGCGGATTCGTCTTCGTGTCGGGGCAGTTGCCGATCACGCCGGAAGGCGAGCGCCTCGCCGGCGCGCCGTTCGCCGTACAGGCGAAGCAGGCGTTGGATAACGTCGCAACGATTCTTGCTGCGTGCGGCACGCGCATCGACCGCTTGGTGCAGGTGCGCGTGTACATCACGAACGTCGACGACTGGGGGCCTTTCAATGAGGTCTACGCCGCCTGGGCCGGCCAGGCGAAGCCCGCCCGCGCGGTCGTGCCGGTGCCCGCACTCAGTCATGGCGTGGCGGTGGAGATCGAGGCCACGGCGTTGGCAGGCTGATTCGGCGGCACCCACGCGGTGACGGCATCGAGGTGGACGCGCGGCGGCGCCGCTGCCGACTGGCAGGAACGCGCGTCGTCAGGCTCGGCATTGCGCACTTTGCCCACCGGAGATGGTGCGTCCGTTTTCCAAAGCTTGGCAACGGTTTGCGAAATATCCCAGGATTTTTGCGCGTACAGATTCGTCCGACGGATACACTTTGGGCCACGAACGCCGACGACCACCACGCCATGACAACTCCTGATTCTTCGCCTCTGACGCAGGCGGCCACCCCCGACGCAACGCCCCCGCAATCACAGCAACGCATCGACGACGAGCCGATGCGGCTCATTACCAGCTTCAACGACGTTTTCGTCGTCGTCGCGTCGGCGCTGCTCATGTTCGGCACGGCGTGGCTGACACGCACGCTGCCGCCATGGCTTACGGCGCTGGTCTGCGCGGCGCTCTTCTGGGGACTGTCGGAGGTGTTCGTGCGGCGCCGTCGCATGGCACTCCCCGCCCTCTTCTATTGCTTCGGTTTCATCGCATCGTTTGCCAGTGTCGGCCTCATCGGCATACAAGCCGCCGCGCCGGGATTTGGCTCGGGCGAACCCATCCCGCCCGAGGCGGAAGGACTCGCGCTGGGCGCCCATGTCCTGCTGTCGCTGTTCGCAAGCTATGCCGGCATCGCCGTCGGCACGGTGTTGTACTGGCGACGCTTTCGAGTGCCGGTCACCCTCGCCATGGGCATCGGCGGGGGGGGTTTCCTGACCTGGCTCTTCG
>NZ_KB290502.1:84581-109967 GCF_000282835.1 Pandoraea sp. B-6
TGGTTTTCCTGACCTGGCTCTTCGTCGTGATTCTTGGCGAGAACCTCATCGACGCCCTGCGCGCCGTGACCATCGTCGGCGGTCTCGCGATCTTCGTCTGGGCATTGCGATGGGACGCCCGCGACCCCAAGCGCACGACCTTTCGCTCAGACGTCGCGTTCTGGCTGCATCTGCTCGCCGCCTGCATGGTCACGCATCCAATCTTCTGGGCGCTCATGCCGGATCACGCCGTCGGCGCCATCGCATTCTTCGTCTTGCTCACGGGAATTTCGCTCGCGATCGACCGTCGCGCCCTGATGATGTCGTCGCTGTTGTATGTGATTACGGCAATGCTCAACCTTCTCGTGACCTCGGAGAACACGCATGCGTTGGCGGTTGTCGCCGTCGTGGTCGGCGGCGCCCTGTTGCTCCTGTCCGCCTTCTGGCACCCGTCACGCGCGGCGGTCCTGAAGCTGCTGCCCGCAGGCTGGCGCGCACGCCTGCCTCATTGAAGCGTTACCCGCGCCAGCAATTTCATATAGTGATCGAGCGATGGCGTCGGCATGCCGGCGACCTTCGCGCGGTCGTCCCAGCGACGTAGCCGCAGCGCCGCCTCGGCATGCTCGCGAGCCAGGAACGTCTTCGCCTCGTCATCGCTGAACACCCCGCCCTGCAACGCCAGACTGCGCACCGAATCGACCGAGAGTTTGCTGAAGTAATCGGGATCGACCGCGCACAGACAGCGCTTGGCATCCACGTGCAGACGAATGGGATCGAGCACCGCGTTGCTGAACAGCGGGCGCAGGAAAGGCAGGGCGAAGTACTGATGCAGATCGTCGATGCCGCGCTCAGAGGGCGTTTCGCCCTGAAGGTTGAGCAGATGACCGAGATCGTGCAGGAAACTGGCGGCCACCAGCGCCTCGTCGGCGCCTTCGCTCTCGGCCAATGCCGCGCTTTGCAGCGCATGCTCCAATTGCGTGACCGGCTCGCCGCTGTAAGCAAGCGAACCGAAGTTATCGAACAGGGTGCGGATGTCCGGCAGGCTCAGGGCCATCGTGTGAACTCTCGTTGTCGTCGCGAACACCGGCGGCGGCAGCCGTCGCGACATCGGCCAGTACCGCCAGCGTCGACGCCTTCGATTCCTTGGGCGTCTTCGAATCCCTTGTATCCTTCGCGTCCTTGCCGTCCTTCGGCTTGTCCCGCATGCGGCTCTTGCGCAGCGCACCGGCATCGTCGAGCACCGGATACGCCGTCGAGCAGAACAGCGAGTTCAAACGCTTCATGTCGCTGATGATGTCCAGGTGCAGTGAACTCGTCTCGATGCTCTGCACCGACTGGCCCGCCAGACGGTTCAAGTGCGTGTACGAATAGGCGCGCTCCAGATCGCGGAAGCTCTCCTTCTCGGCCATGAGCCGCTGCGCACTCCGGAGGTCGGTGTTCAGGAACACCGAGAGCCCCAGTTGCAGGTTCGTCACCAGTCGCGCGTGCATGTCGCAGATTTCCTGCAACCCCGCTTCCGAGAACGACAGCTTGTGCGAGATCTTTTTCTCCTCGACCTCCGTCACCATGCGCTCGATGATGTCGCCCGCGTGCTCCAGATTGATCGTGAGCGAAATGATGTCCGTCCAGCGGCGACTGTCCTGCTCGCTCAGGTTCTCGCGCGACACGCGCGTCAGGTACATCTTCACCGCGGTATAGAGATGGTCGACGTCGTCGTCGAGCCGGCGTGTCTCTCTCGCGCGCGCCACGTCGTTGCTGCGAATGACTTCGAGCAACCCATTGAGCATCTGCTCGACGATGTCGCCCATGCGCAACGTCTCGCGTGTCGCGTTGGACAGCGCCACCGACGGCATCTCCAGCGCGCTCTCATCCAGGTGGCGAGGACGCATCACGCCGTCCACCTCCGGCCGTTCCGAGAGCAGACGCACACACAGGCGCGCCATCGGCTCGGTGAAGGCGAGGAACACCACGCATCGCACCAGATTGTAGAGCACGTGGAAATTGACGACGGCTTGCGCGGGGGCATCCGAGAGCCAGCTCACCAGCGCCGGCGCATAGTCGACGAACGGCAGCACGATCAGGCAGCCGATCAGCTTGAACACAAGGCTGCCGAAGACCACGCGACGGCCCGCCGCATTCTGCCCGGCCGACGTGAGCATCGCGAGCATGCCGCTGCCCAGATTCGCGCCGATCACGAGGCACAAGGCCACCTTGAGCGAAATCACGCCCGACGATGCCAGCGTCGCCGTCAACAGCACCGCCGCCAGACTCGAATACGACACCATCGCGAAGAGCGCACCGATCAGCGTGTCGAGCATCACATCGCCGGTCAGCGACCCGAACAACACCTTGACGCCCGCCGCTTCGGTCATCGGCGTGGTCGCGTTCACGATCAATTGCAACGCCAGCACGATCAACCCGAGCCCGATGGCCACGCGGCCGATCTGGCCAGCGCGCGTCTGCTTGCGCGACAGAAAGAAGACCACGCCGAAGAAGATCAGCAACGGCGAAAGCCAATGCAGATCGAACGTCAGGATTCGCGCCATCAGCGCCGTACCGACGTCCGCCCCCAACATGATCGACAGCGCGGGTGCGAGCGCGATCAGGCCCTGTGCACCGAACGACGAGACGATAAGCGCCGTCGCGTTGCTGCTCTGCACGAGTCCCGTGACGAGCAAGCCTGCCGCAAACGCGAGGAATCGATTCGAAATGCTGTGCGACAGAATGCGCCGCAGATCGGCGCCGTAGACGCGCAAGACCCCGGTACGCACTATGTGCGTACCCCAGATCAGCATTGCAACGCCGGAAAGCAGGTTAAGGAGTGTCAGCATGCCAGTGTTCCGTGATCATTGTGTCGACGGGACCGGCAGCGCCCTGCGCCGCCAACATGACGCGCACACTGGTTTGCCAAACCGGCATCCCGCGTCAGTCCAACACTGGCGTCGGGATGCGTATGAAGTTCACGCGTCATGCGTATCCCCAATCGGAACACCGTACACCAAAATTATCAGCGCAACAATCGTGTCATCAATTTGTCACAATTTTTGCCCTGATTCCGCCAAGCCTTGTTGCGCAAGGGGAACAGCCTGAGCCGAAGCGCCGCGAAACGCGGCTTTTCGCCCCATTCGACCGTGTCGGCGGGCGCCCCTTGCGCGGTCGATCACCTACCTCAGACACCCCACGGCAACGTGAACGTTTTGGTGTTGGTGAAGCTCTTCATCGCCTCCTGCACGCCTTCCTTGTAGCCGAGCCCGGAATCCTTGATGCCGCCAAACGGCGTCAACTCGATGCGATAGCCCGGCACTTCCCAGATATTGACCGTCCCCACCTGCAGTTCGTTGGTGAAGCGCGTCACATAATCGAGGCGGTTCGTGCACACGCCGGACGACAGACCGAATGCCGTACCGTTGGAGATGGCGATGGCTTCGTCGATACTGCCGAACGTCAGGATCGGCGACACCGGCCCAAAGGTCTCTTCGCGCACGACCGTCATTTTCGGATCGACACGATCGATGACGGTCGGCGAGTACAGCGCGCCCTCGCGCCGGTTGCCCACGAGCAAGCGTGCACCCTGCGACACCGCTTCGTTCACGCGTGCCTCGAACAGGCGGGCGGCCGCTTCGTCGATGACCGTGCCCATGTCGTTGGCGCCGTCGGCCGGGTCGCCGTACTTCCACGCGCGGGTCTTTTCCACCACGAGATCGGTGAACTGCGCCGCGATGTCGCGATGGACGAGCATCCGCTTGACGGCCGTGCAGCGCTGGCCTGAATTCTTGTACGACCCCTGCACCGCCAGATCGGACGCACGATCGAGATCGGCATCCTCCATCACGATCAACGGATCGTTGCCGCCGAGTTCGAGCACGATGCGACGATAGCCCGCCTTCGACGCAATGTACTTGCCGATCGACACGCCCCCGGTGAACGTGATCATGTCGATGTTCTCGTTCGTGATCAGCTCGTCGGCAATCTCCATCGGATCACCGGTCACGACTTGCAGCATCTCCGGCGGCAGACCCGCTTCGTAAAGCGTGTCTGCCAGGTAGTAGGCCGAAAGCGGCACCTTTTCCGACGGTTTGAGCACCATGCGGTTGTTGGTCGCAATCGACGGCGCGACCTTGTGCGCCACCTGGTTCATGGGGTGGTTGAACGGCGTGATGGCCGAGATGGCCCCGAGCAGCGGCTCTCGCTGCGTCACAACGCGGCGCTTCTTGCCATGCGGCGTGAGATCGCACGAGAACGCCTGTCCGTCGTCCTTGAGCGCTTCGCCGGCGGCGAACCCGAGCACATCGGCCACGCGGCCGATTTCGTAGACGGCGTCTTTCTTGCACAGCCCCGATTCCATCGTGATGATCGCCGCCGCCTCGACCGTGCGCTCGCGCAGCAACGCGGCGGCCTTATCGAGAATGTTGGCGCGCTCGAAGCGTGTGAGCGTCGAGCGATACTGCTTCGCAATCGAGAACGCGCGGCGCACGTCGTCGAGCGAGGCTTTCGGCACCGTGCCCACCAGATCGCCCGAGTAGGGATTAAAGATTTCGATGATCCGATCGCGGGTCACCTTCTCGCCGCCGATGCGAAGCGCTTCGGCGCGGAACTGGGGATGCAGCTTGTGCGGCGCATTCATGGGGTTCTCCACAGCGTGTCCAACGGGTCGGGGCCCGGCGACGCAACCGTTCTGGGTTGCACGCCGCGGGCTCACAGGGCAAAGGCGTTGCGGTACCGCGTCAGACGTGATTGAGTGCCACGTCGAGAATGTCGAAGTTGCGCAACCGCGCCTTGCCCGGAATGCCGCCGGTCTTGCGGTTGAACAGCAACGGCACCGTCTGCTCCGAGATCCCGCCATGCGAGCGCAGCGGCACCGTGAGTCCGGTCAGATCGTGACGGCTGGCACTCGTGCCCAACACGACCGACTGATCGCTCACAACGACCAGGTCGCCCACGCGGTCGGGCGGCAGTTCGAAGCGAGCGCATGCCTCGGCGTTGCTCAGCACGACCTCGATACCGGGCATCGCGGCGATGCGCCGGCGCATGGCGTCGCGATCCACGTCCTGCGGCAGATAGATCGTGGCAAACGAGCCGAGCGCGCCGTGATGCACCACGTAGGGATCGGTAATCGGCAGAATCACCCGCGCGCCGCCGGCTTCCACGCCCTTGCCGAGCCAGTCGTCGAGCAGATCCTGCAAATAGATGACATTGGGCCGGCCAGTCGCCGGATCGTGCTTGGCGTTCATGCCGTGGTCGGCCGTCAGTCCGATGACGGCGCCCAGCGCGTCCATGCGACGCAGATAGCCGTCCATCATCGCGTAGAAATCGTTCGCGCCCTGCGTGCCCGGCGCCCATTTGTGCTGAACGTAGTCGGTCGTCGAGAGATACATCAGGTCGATGTGACGCGTCTCCAGCAGGCGCACCCCGGCGGCGAACACGAACTCGGAAAGTGCCGCGCTGTAGACGTCCGGTACCGGCATGCCGACGAGTCCCAGCACGTCGTCGATGCCGTTCTCGGCGAGCGTGACGTGGTCCGCCTTTTCCGACGAGAAGCAGATGCCCGTCATGCGATGGCCGAGCAGCTTGCGCAGCTTGTCCTTCGCGGTCACGACCGCCACGCTCGCCCCCGCATCGGCGGCGGCGGCAAGCACCGTGCCCGCGCGCAGGTAGGCAGGATCGTTCATCATGACTTCCGCGCCGCGACCGCCATCGGCCGACGGGTCGAAGAAGTAATTGCCGCAGATGCCATGCACGGCGGGGGGTACGCCGGTCACAATCGACAGGTTGTTCGGGTTGGTGAACGACGGCACGACGCAGTCGCCCTGGAATACCGCACCGTCCGCCAGCAGGTGCTTCAGGTACGGGGCGACGCCGGCAGCAGCGGCGGCTTCGAGATACTCGAACTGGCAGCCATCGACGCAGACGATGACGGTCGGCTGTTGCGGCAACCGGTATTGGCGGCCGTTCACTTCGATCTGTACGGACGGGTTCACGTCGGGTCTCCTCAAGCGCAATTCGGTAAATGGCCGACGGTGTCGCCCTCGCGGCAGCACGCACCCGGCGGCCGGGTATTCAGCAATACAAACCGTTCACGGTCCTTCAGCCGGCCTTCGCCTGCGCGGCGGCGCCAGGTGCCCGCGCAAGGGCCTCGCGAATGCGCGCGCGGCCTCGCGACAGATGCTCGCGCGTGACTTGCGCCGCATGCTCGGGGTCGCGCGACGCAATCGCGCTCACGATGTCGCGATGCTCACGCGCCGACTGCGGCGGCGCAGACGTATCGCCGGTCAGCGCTTCGTGACGGAACAGGCTCAGCTCCCTGACCAGGCGCCGGTAGGTTTCAATTAACTTGCGATTGCCGACCATCTCGACGAGCGCGTCGTGAAACGCCAGGTTCAGCCGGCAATACGCCTCGCTGTCGCCCGCCTCTACCGCAATGTGCATAGCCTCGACGGACTCGCGCAGACAGGTGAGCTGCGCCGAGGTGATCGACTCGGCCAGCGTGCGCGCCACGAATTCGTCGAGCACGCCGCGCAGCGTGTAGATCTCTTCGGCCTCCTCTAGCGAGATAACGCGCACAAACACGCCCCGATTCTTCTCGGTGCGCAGCAGCCCCGCTTCTTCGAGCGCGCGAAACGCTTCGCGCACCGGACCGCGCGACACGCCCAGACGGCCGGCCACTTCGATCTCGTTGAGCTTGGTGCCGGGCGTAAGGGCACCCGCCATGATGAGACGCTCGATTTCGTGCTGGACAAGCGTGGTCAGCGACTGGCTCTGTAACAACTCGATCGCCGAGGGCGACGTGGGATTTGGGTTCATACCGGTCTTCCTTCTCTCCGAACGCTGGCGTCATCCTGCGACGCGATCCCGCAACGGCACAAATCGCTTCCGCGCCGATCATTGGCAATTTGTGGCGTTACGCGACTATTTGTGTTGTTGGCTATTCAAGCACAACGATTTGTAGATTGTCAACAAATTGCACTCGCCATTTCCCGGAGATTGCGCAGAACCGTTGAACAATGTTGCGCACAGCGACGACAAAACCCTATCCTAATCAACGATTTCCATACTATTTGAGGTATTTGACGAACAGATGACAATATCTCGAGGGTTTCAATAAAACGACATAATTTGCCAATAATATGCAACACATCGCCTCGCCGAGGTGTTCACCGAACGCAGCTTGTTTTCCCGCTTGATAGGAGGCGGTCATGATTCTTGGTCAGGAACCGATTCTGCTCACCCCCGGCCCGCTCACCACGTCGCCGGCGACGCGGCAGGCCATGTTGCGCGACTGGGGCTCGTGGGACGCGCAGTTCAACCGCGTCACCGCGTCGCTGTGCCGCGATCTCGTGGACATCGTGCAGGGCGGCGACACGCATGTCTGCGTCCCGCTCCAAGGCTCGGGCACGTTCTCGGTCGAAGCGGCCATCGGCACGCTCACGCCGCGCGACGCACGCATTCTCGTGCCGGACAACGGCGCGTACTGCCAGCGCCTGCTCAAGATCTGTCGCTATCTCGAGCGCGACGCCGTCGCCCTGCCCATTCCCGACGATCAGGCGGCCAGTGCCATCGCGATCGACGAAGCGCTCACGCTCGATCCGTCGATCACGCACGTTGCTCAGGTCCACCTGGAAACTGGCGCGGGGGTCCTCAATCCGCTCGCGGATATTGCACACGTCTGCCAGAGGCACGGTAAAGGGCTGATCGTCGATGCCATGAGTTCGTTCGGCGCGCTGGACATCGACGTGCGATCGATGCCATTCGACGCGCTGGTCGCCGCGAGCGGCAAATGCCTGGAAGGGGTGCCGGGCATGGGCTTCGTGATCGCCAGGCGGTCAGTGCTCGAAGCGAGCGGCGGCAACAGCCATTCGCTGGCGATGGACCTGCACGACCAGTACGCATACATGCAGAAGACCACGCAATGGCGCTTCACCCCGCCGACGCACGTGGTCGCGGCCCTGCGCGCGGCCGTCGATCAGTTTTTCGCCGAGGGCGGCCAACCGGCTCGCGGCGAACGCTACCGCAAGAACTGCCGGACATTGGTCGAGGGGATGGCGTCGCTGGGCTTCCGGCCGTTCCTCGCGCCGGAGATTCAGTCGCCCGTGATCGTGACGTTCCACGCGCCCGCCGACAGCAAGTACGATTTCCAGACGTTCTATGCGGCGGTTCGCGAGCGGGGTTACATCCTCTACCCCGGCAAGCTCACGCAGATCGACACGTTTCGCGTGGGCTGCATTGGCGCCGTGGACGATAACGAAATGCACAACGTCGTCACGGCGATCGGGCAGTCGCTGGCGTCGCTCGGCATTCGGCAAGTCGCGCCCCTCACGCGCGCAGCGTGATGGGGTGGCCGCCGACGCCGACGCATGCAGGGCGCGGCGCTCTCGACGGCCCTCACGTTCGGCGACGCAACTCGGCGTCGCCGAACGAGCGCGGCACTCGCCGGCCTCGGGCGCCTCGGGTAAGCTCTCGGGTGTCGCGCGCTTGCGCTCCCACGCTCCGAGGTCGCCGCCTATGCCGTCGCCGAAGACACCTGACGCCGCCCCGCCGGTCAAAGCCAACCCCGCTCGCAAGCGCGGCGCCAAACTTCCCGAGATTCGCTTCAAGCGGGTATACGACGCCCCCGAAGCTACCGACGGCCAACGCGTGCTCGCCGATCGCCTCTGGCCCCGCGGTCTCGCCAAGGCCAAGGCGCAAATCGACTTCTGGGCCAAGGACGCCACCCCGAGCACGCCGCTGCGCCAGTGGTTTCACCAGCATCCCGAGCAGTTCGACGAATTCCGCCAACGCTATCTGGATGAACTCGCCACGCTCGACGCCGAGCGAAACGCCACGCTCACAGACCTGCGCACGCGATTGACCGAAGGCCCCATCACGTTGCTCACCGCAGCCCATCGACTGGAAGAGGAGGATGCGCGCACGCACCTCGACGTGCTGCGCGACTTCCTGACATCGCGATAGGCTCGAACGCCTGCGAGGGCATCGACGCTGGTGTCGTTGCCGGCGTCGCTGCAACCGCCAGCATGCAACGATCGATCGCGTGTTTCGATAGATGCAACAACGTATTGTGGTGCAACACCGCATTCCACCCTCCAAAACGATGTTGCCCGGCGCGGGCTCCGTGAAAACCCGCATGACGCCTGGCGCTGCACGCGACCGGCACGGACCGCGGAGAAGTTTGCTATAACCCTCACTGCGCCGCCATCGAGCCTGCGATGACCGGCGCACCGCCGTGTTATCGATTGCCCCCCCGCTGACGCACCGCCGCTCGTGTGTCGAGTCGTTCTTCGTTTGCTTACCCGGTTGCCGCGACGGCAACGTCATGCCTCATGCTTGTTCCACTGATCGTTGCCTGCGCGCTGTTCATGGAGAACATGGATTCCACCGTGTTGTCCACCTCGTTGCCGTTGATTGCGCAAGATCTCGGCGAGAGCCCGATCACGCTCAAGCTCGCGCTCACGACCTACCTCATCAGCCTCGCGGTCTTCATTCCGATCAGCGGATGGATTGCCGATCGTTTCGGCACGCGCAATGTCTTTCGCACGGCCATCGGCGTGTTCGTGCTTGGCTCGATCTGCTGCGGCATCTCGAGCACGCTGCCGGAACTGGTGATCGCGCGTTTCATCCAGGGCATGGGCGGTGCGATGATGGTGCCGGTGGGACGCCTCGCCTTGCTCAAGTCCGTGGAAAAGCGCGACATGGTGCGCGCACTCAATTACCTCACGATCCCCGCGCTGGTCGGCCCGGTGCTCGGCCCGCCGCTTGGCGGCTTCATCACCACGTACTGGCATTGGCGCTGGATCTTCTACATCAACATCCCCATCGGCGTGCTCGGCTTCGTTCTTGCAACGAAGTACATTCCCGATCTTTATGAGGACGACGTGCCGCCGCTCGACATCCGGGGCTTCGTGCTGTCGGGCCTCGGACTCTCGATCCTGATGCTGGGGTTGTCCACCATCGGCCGCCATCTGATCCCTGTGTCGCTCGCGCTGGGACTCGTCGCCATCGGTGCGGCGTTGCTCGTGGCCTACCTGCGTCATGCGAAGGGGCTCGCGCATCCGCTGCTGCGGCTCGACCTCTTTCGCATCCCCACGTTCCGCGCCGGTGTCGCGGGCGGCACGCTGTTTCGCATTGGCGTCGGCGCCACGCCATTCCTGCTGCCGCTGATGCTGCAACTGGGTTTCGGGATGACGCCAATGGAATCGGGCGCGCTCACGTTCATCTCGGCCGCGGGCGCGATGTTCATGAAGACGCTCTCGCTACGCATTCTGCAACGCTGGGGTTTTCGCCGCGTGCTGATGACGAACGCGCTGATCGCGTCGGCGACGCTCGGCGGCTACGGGTTGTTCACCGCGCAGACGTCGCATCTGGTGATTCTCGGCACGCTGCTGTTTGGCGGATGCTTCCGCTCGTTGCAGTTCACGAGCCTGAACGCCATTTCATACGCGGACGTGCCGGCGCCGCGCATGAGTCAGGCAACCAGCCTGGCCAGCGTCGCCCAACAGGTGTCGCTCACGCTGGGCATCACCATCGGCGCCGCCGTGTTGCAGACGTCGTCGTGGCTGCACGGGCGCGATCATGTGATCGACGTCGACTTCCCGTGGGCGTTCCTGGTGGTCGGGCTGATTGCCGTGAGTTCGACGATTTCGATTGCGCGGCTTGCGCGCGATGCCGGCAGTGAGCTGGCGCGGCGCACCTAGCGCGTCGCTTAGCGGAAGATCACTGTCTTGTGGCCGTTGAGCAGAATGCGATGCTCGGCGTGATAACGCACGGCGCGCGCCAGCGCCACACATTCCACGTCGCGCCCGATGGCGGTCAGTTGCTCCGGGTCCATCGTGTGGTCCACGCGCTCGACTTCCTGCTCAATGATCGGACCCTCGTCGAGATCGGACGTCACGTAGTGCGCCGTCGCCCCGATCAGCTTCACGCCACGGTCGAACGCCTGATAGTACGGCTTCGCGCCCTTGAAGCTCGGCAGGAACGAATGGTGAATGTTGATCGCGCGGCCTGCGAGCTTCTCGCACAGATCGCTGGACAACACCTGCATGTAGCGCGCGAGGACCACCAGATCGATGTCGTTGTCCTGCACCAGTTCATACACCTTCGCTTCCTGCGCCGCCTTCGATTCGGGCGTTGCGTTCATGAGCGGCAGGTAATGGAACGGAATGTTGTAGCTCGCGGCCAGTTGGTAGAAATCCTTGTGGTTCGAGACGATGGCCGGGATTTCGATGTTGAGCTGGCCCGTCTTGTAGCGGAACAACAGATCGTTAAGGCAGTGACCGATCTTCGAGACCATGAGCATCACGCGCGGCTTGATCGCGGCGTCGACCAACTCCCATTGCATCTCATACTGCACGGCGAGCGGGGCAAAGTCGCGCTGCAACGCGACCAGATCGCTCTGGCCCGGCAGTTGCTGGAAATGCACGCGCATGAAGAAGCCGCCGGTGAAGCGATCGTTGAACTGGGCCGAGTCGAGAATGTTGCCGCCGCGCTCGACCAGGAAACCGGCCACCGCGTGGACGATGCCAGGACGGTCCGGGCAGGACAACTTCAGAATGTAGCTATTTTCGATCGGTGCCATGATTGCTCCTGGGCAAAGGCTTGCAATGTCGTTGCAGTGTTGAAATCGGTATCGATGGACGTGCGTCCAATGGCCTCGATCATTCGTCCGCCGGCTTGAACAACGCCTCGATTCCGGCGCAGTCCTTGGTGCGAATGGCGCCCTCGCGCAGCAGGAAGTCGAGACTGGCGAGGCTCGCGTCGACGGTCATCTTGCCGTGCGCGATCACCTCGCGCACGTCGCCGGCCGAGCACAGCCAGTGCGCGCTCGCCTCGCCGTCCTGATTCTCGGGCACGAAGCCGCGCGGCAGCGCGAGATCGTAGACGAAAATCTGCTCGGACTGCACGCCCTCCGGAATTTCCGCGAGGATATGCAGCGTGCGGCCAGGCCGCGCGTCGTTCGCCAGATGGGCCGGAATGCCGGCCTCTTCCCAGCACTCCTTGACGAGCGTGTCGCCCACGCCAATCCCATTGCCGATGCCCCCGGCGGCCGTATTGTCGAGACAACCGGGATCGGTCGCCTTGAGCACACTGCGCCGCGCAATCCAGAGCTTCGGTGCTTCGCCCACGAAGCGGGCCGGCACGTAGCCGTTCACATGCACGGCGAACGTGCGCGTGCCGAAAAAGCGCGAGGCCGCGCGTTCGATCCACGCGAGCGGCGCGTCATAGAGCCGTTGCCGGATGGCATAGCGCTCATTGCGCCAACCCGTGATGAGTCCCTCGGCCGCCAGCGCCTCGATCACCGGCGCCAGCGCCGCCGTGCGCGCTTCGCAGGTATCGTGGCGCGGATGAATCCGCACCGCGAGTGAACTGATCTCGAACACGTCGGGCCAACGGCACAGCGACTCGGCGTCGCGACGGCGAACCCACCCATAACGCTGCGAACCGATCACGAGCGGCAGATGCGCGGTGTCGTCGAAGCGGCGCGCCGCCGCAATACAAGCAAAAGGCATACGTCAGAGACCGGACGCGCCCCCGTCGGAGACGCGCGAAATCGAGGCAAAAGCGGCATTTTACAGAAGCGGCGGCGAGTCCGCCCGCCTCCGGTGTCGCGGCGGCCTGCATCGTCGTCGCGCCCCACCGCGACAGGCTCGCCCGTTCAAGCGCTCACGCGCTCGCCCGTCGGGTCGTATAGCGCGCGCAGTTGCACTCGGGCGTCGAGCCGATCGCCCGCGAGATCGACCTGATAGCGGCCCGTTTCCACGTATTCGACAGACACGACGCCGTCGGGATTCGTCAGATAGGCGAGCCCGACGGGCGCATTGATCGTGTGCCCATACGCGGCCGACGACAGGAAGCCGACCGGCTCGCCGTTGCGAAGCAGCGCCTCACCGCCCCAGAGCATTCTGTCGCTCGCCCCTTCGAGCACAACGCTCACAAGCCTGCGGCGTACCCCCGTCGATTTGGCCAGTTCGACCGCCTTGCGGCCGACAAACGGGAGACCGCCGGCCAGCTTGCAGGCGAACGTCAGCCCCGCTTGCACCGGGTTCGTGTCAGGCGTCAGTTCTCGTCCCCAGGCACGATAGCCCTTCTCGATACGCAGCGAGTCGATGGCGTAGTAGCCCGCATCCTTCAACCCGAAGGCAGCGCCCGCCGCGTGCAGCGTTTCATAGACGCCCACCGCGAACTCGACGGGCACGTACAGCTCCCAACCGAGTTCGCCGACGTAGGTCAGGCGCGTGGCACGCACCGTGGCATAGCCGAGATCGATTTCCTGGCTCGTACCGAACGCAAACGCCTCGTTGGAAAAATCCGCTCGCGACACCCGCTGCAACAGCGCGCGGGAATTCGGTCCCATGAGCGCCAGTACCGCGTATTGCCCGCTGACGTCGACGACCGTACAGCGCGGATCGTCGGGCTGCTGGGCAATGCGCCGTTCGAGGTAGTCCATGTCACGGGTCGTCTGCGCCGAACCGGTGACCATCAGGTATTGATCGGGCGCGAGTCGCGTGAGTGTGAAGTCCGATTCGTAACCGCCGCGCTCGTTGAGCATCCCCGTGTAGACGGTACGCCCGGGTGGCACGGCCACGTCGTTGGTACACAACGCTTGCAGCACGCGCTCGGCATCGCGGCCCTTGATGAGCAGTTTCGCGAATGAACTCATGTCGAACAGCGCGACGGCCTCACGGCACGCGCGATGCTCCGCGGCACTCCACGCGTGCCAGTTCTGCTGACCGAAGCGGTAATCGATCGTCGCCTGCTCCGGCGACGGCGCGAAAAAGTTCGGCCGCTCCCAGCCCATCTTGCTGCCGAAGCAGGCGCCTTTGGCGAGCAACGTCGCGTACAGTGGCGAGCGACGGAACGGCCGCGCCGTGTCCAGTTCGCGATTTGGCCACGGCATAGCGTAGTGCAGGCCGAGCGTTTCCTTCACGCGATCATGCAGCCAGGTATCGTTGCCGTTGAATCGAGCAAAGCGGCGGATGTCGACGGGCCAGAGGTCCATCGTCGGCTCGCCCGCGACGATCCACTCGGCCAGCGCCATGCCGGCCCCGCCGGCCGACGCAATGCCCATCGAATTGAAGCCCGCGCCAACGTAGAAATTGCGCAGCTCGGGCGCTTCGCCGAGCATGAAGTTGTTGTCCGGTGTGAACGACTCGGGGCCGTTGTAGAACTGCCGGATCTGCGCCGTCTCGAGCGCGGGCACACGCATCAATGCGTTCTCCATGAGGATCTCGAACTGGTCCCAGTCGTCGGGCAGCAGTTGAAATTCGAAATTCTCGGGAATGCCGTTCATGCCCCACGGCTTGGCGTTCGGCTCGAAGCCGCCCATCACGAGACCGCCGACTTCCTCCTTGAAGTAGATGTAGCCGTCCGGGTCGCGCATGACCGGCAGATCCGGATGCACGCCCGCGATCCGTTCCGTCACGATGTAGTAATGCTCGGCCGAATGCAGCGGCACGCTCACATCGCACAGACGACCCACGGCCTTGGCCCACTGCCCCGCGCAGTTCACGACGATCTCCGCGTCGATGCGTCCGCTTTCGCCGTCTTTATTGCACCAGGACACCCCCGTCGCCGTGCGAATCCCGCCAGGCGACGCCGTGTGAATCTCCGTGATGCGCGTGTTCTCCGCGATGCGCACGCCACGGCTGCGCGCGCCGCGCGCGAGCGCCTGCGTGAGATCGGTCGGGTTAGCCTTGCCGTCGCCCGGCAGCCACACCCCGCCGACGAGATCGTCAGTGCGCATCGCCGGCCAGAGGTCGCCGGCCTCGCGCGGCGAGACGACGTCGCACTGCACGCCATAGGCACGCGCCACCGCCGCCGTGCGCTTGAGTTGCGTCATGCGCGCCTGGGTGCGGGCCACCGACAACGACCCGCATGCCTTCCAGCCCGTGGCGAGCCCCGTCTCCGCTTCCAGTTCGCTGTAGAGCTTCGTCGAATAGCGGATGAGCTTCGTCATGCTCTCCTGCGAGCGCAACTGGCCGACCAGCCCCGCCGCGTGCCACGTCGTGCCGCACGACAACTGTCCCTGCTCCAGCAGGACGACGTCCGTCCATCCCAGTTTGGCGAGGTGATAGGCGACCGAACAGCCGACGATGCCGCCACCGACGATGACGACGCGAGCTTGAGTGGGCAAGGCTGAGGGCATGGGGAGGCTCCGGTTTGGCTGCGCGCCGGGAACGGCGTCACGGCCCAGGCGATCGACATTGGCCGCTGTGCGGGACTCGGCGCCGGCGCGAAGCGGCTGCCGTCAGGAAAAACAAAGGGCACCCAAGTGCCCTTTGCGGATTGACGCGATGGACGCGGCGGGACGATCAGATCACATGCTTGCGCACACGGGCCGAAAACACGTCGATGCATGTGACGACCACGATCATGATGAGCATCACGGCACAGGTCTGCGCGTACTCGAAGCTGCGGATCACTTCGTAGAGCACCACGCCGATGCCGCCCGCGCCCACCATGCCGACCACCGACGCCGAACGCACATTCGACTCGAAGCGGTACAGCGTGTACGAGATCCACAGCGGCATGACCTGCGGCAGCACGCCGTAAAGAATTTCATCGATCGCGCGCGCCCCGGTGGCCCGCACACCTTCGACCGGGCGCGGATCGATCGCTTCGACCGCTTCGGCGAACAGCTTCGAGAGCGTGCCCGTCGTATGCACCCACAGCGCCAACACCCCGGCGAACGGGCCAAGCCCTACCGCCACGATGAAGAGCATCGCGAAGACCATCTCGTTGATCGCGCGGCAGGCGTCCATCACGCGACGCACCGGCTGGTACACCCACGCCGGCACCATGTTCGACGCCGAGAGCAACCCCATCGGAATCGAGCACACCACGGCGAGCACCGTGCCCCAGACAGCGATATGAATGGTCACGAGCATCTCGTGGACATACACGCGCCAGTCGTGAAAATCGGGCGGGAAGAAATCGTGCGCGAATTGGCTCATGTTGCCGGAATCGCGAATCAGATCGAGCGGACGCATATCGGCGCCGCCCCACGACCACACCAGGATCAGGAAGAATGCGCCCCAGCCGATCAACGTCAGCCATGAGCGCTTGGGCGGCTCGCCCGGCAGGCGGCCATTTGCAGTGAGGGATACGCTGGTGTTCATGTCGTGTACCACAAGGCAAGCCGGTGCAGCATCGACCGGAAAATCATCGGACCACAGAGGTCATCAGAGGTGACGGCGGGCCAGATGACCTGGCCCGCCGTCACCGATCACAGAGCAACGCCCGTGCGCCGCCCTGTGACATTGTGTCGTTCCACGCCCAGGCAATCAGGCGCTTACTTCGTTTTGCTCATTTCCTGATCGAGCGCGGCGAGCTTGCTGTCGATGTCGGTCAATTGCGATTGCTTCTTGGCGGCATCGAGGTTGGCATCCGACTGGATTTGTTGCTTCTGCTTGAACAGCTCGAGCTGGCGGATCGGCAGCAGTTGCGCGTTGCTCGACGCACGGAAGCCGCCGTAGTTGTAGATGTTCTTCAGCACTTCCTTCTCATGTGCGTCCTTGCCGTACGCCAGGAAGAAGTCGCGAATCTTCTTCTTCGTCGCATCCGGCAGGTCCTTGCGCCACACCAGCGGATCCGACGGGATCAGCGGCGACTTCCAGATCACCTGCACCTGCTTGGCCTTCTCCGGCTGCGTTGCCTCGAGCTTGTCAATTTCTTCGGTGTTGTTGGTGGCCACGTCGACCTGGTTGTTGAGCACGGCCATCAGGTTCGCGCCGTGATTCGAGCTGCGCGCGGTTTTGAAGTACGTGCGCGGATCGATGTTGTGCTTCGCGAACACGTAGTAGCCCGGCACCAGCGTGCCCGACGTCGAGGTCGGATCGCCCAGGCCGAAGTTGATCTTCTTGCCGTTCTTGATCACGTCGTCGAGCGTCTTGTACGGGCTCGCCTTGTTCGCGATCAGCAGCGAGTAGTAGCCTTCGGTGCCGTCGGCGTACATGATCTTCGCGAAGACTTCACCTTGCGAGCGGTCCACGGCTTCCATCGCGGCCTTGTTGCCCAGCCAGGCGAGCTGCACCTTGTTGAAGCGCATGCCTTCGATCACGCCGGCGTAGTCGGTGGCGAAGAACGGCGTCACCTTGATGCCGGTTTGCTTCTCCATGTCGTCGATCAGCGGCTGCCAACGCTGGCGCAGTGCCGCGCTCGAGTCGGTCGAGATGATGCCGAAATTGATTTCCTGCGCGTGCACTGCCGCCACCGAGGCAAGCATGGCCGCGCCGGCCAGCAGGGTTTTCCAAAGTTTCATGAGAGCAAGCTCCTGGTCAGGTCAGACTGAGGGACATCGAGGTGAGGAATGGGGCTTGCGCATTGGCCGGCGCGGGGCCGGCTGTGCGCGGAGAAGCGTCGGCAGCGTCGCTGTCGTCGGCGCCTTCCACATGGTCAACGTGATCGACCGGGTCAACGCGGTCGTTAAGCAGTTCGCTTGCCTGCACGCCATAAAGACGGCGCAGCAGGTCGGGCGTGAGCGCCGCGGACGGGCCGTCATACACCACGCGTCCCTGATGCAGGGCGACGGTTCGCACGCAGTAACGCATGGCGACATCCACCTGATGCAGCGAGACAACGACCGTCAGTTTGTGATCGCGGTTCATGCGGGCCAGCATGTCCATCACCTTGCGGGCCGACTCCGGATCGAGCGAAGCAATCGGTTCGTCCGCAAGAATGATCTTCGCGCCCTGCACCAGCGTGCGCGCCAACGCCGCGCGCTGCTGCTGACCGCCCGAGAGCGTGCTGGCGCGCTGGAACGCCAGATCGGCGATGCCGACCTCCGCGAGCGCCGCCATCGCGGCCTGACGCTCGGCCGGCGTGAAGCGGAATAGCAGGCTGCGCCACAGCGGCACGCGCGCGAGCAGACCCGTCAGCACGTTGGTCATCACCGGCATGCGGCCCACCAGGTTGAACTGCTGGAAGACGAAGCCGATGTCGCGACGAATCTGGCGCACTTCGCGCACGATGCGGCCGTCGCGCTGAATCGGACGACCGAGTATGTCGATACCGCCCGGTTGCAGATCGGCCGCCACGAAACCCGCCATGTGACGCATCAGCGTCGACTTGCCCGAGCCCGACGCCCCGATCAGGGCGACCATTTCGCCCGGCATCACGGTAAGCGCCACCTCGTCGAGCGCACGGCGGCCGCCCCCGAAAGTCTTGGTCAGTCGCTCGATTCGAATTGCTTCGTCCACGGGTCACCTGTCAATCGACTCGCCGGTCGGATCCGATGCATTCCCGCTAACCGCGCCCCAGGCTGGGAGCACGTCGCCCGCATCGCTCGACTAGCTGTTTTGTGGCAATTTGTGCCAAAAGTGACAGCAGTCTAAGAAGTGCCGATGACAAGACAGTGACAATCGATGAGCTTTTCGATGGGCGTTAAAAATCCTTATTGGGTCAATGAGTTAACAACGTTTTCTGCGCCACGGCACGCAGGGATGCGCGCGCGCCGACGTCACGCCGAACGGGGCGTGACGTCATCGGCCTCGGGGTCGAGCGCCGATGTTGTCTACACATTTACGCGATGAGGAGCTCCGGGCCGCGAGCGCGCAGTTGGGCCAGCATGCTCTTGTGCGGCGCGGCGTCGCTGATGAGGTAGCGGGCCGCCTCGAAATGGCGGATACGCACGGGCGTCACGCGCCCGAACTTGGTATGGTCCGCCACCACGGCCGAGATGTTCGCACACAGCAGCATGCGCGCGCGAAGCTCGGCGGCCGCGCGGTTGAAGTCGGTAATGCCACCGTCCTCAGTCACGCCGCCCACGCCGATGAATGCGAAGTCGGCATGGTATTGCGATATCTGGTTGATGGCATCCCAGCCCTGCACGGCATCTTCGTTGTCCTGCAGCTCGCCGCCGAGCAGTGTCACCTGATTGTCGTGATGACGGCCCAGCAATCGCGCGATCTGCCAGTCGTTCGTGTAGATGCGCAACCGGTGCTTTGCAAGCAGCGCCTGCGCCACCGCCCGTGTGGTCGTACCGTAGTCGATGATCACCGACGCCCCATCGGGTACGAGTTCCGCCGCGCGCATGCCGATGGCCCGCTTGCCCACGGCGTTGACGTTCTCGCGCAGCGTCCAGTCGGGTTCGCTGCGATCGGCGGCCAGCGCGCCGCCGTGCGTCATGAGCAGCAGCCCGCGCGCGGCGAGCGTGTTGAGGTCGCGGCGCACCGTCTCGCGCGACACCCCCAGCTCACGCACGAGATCGCTGATCGCGAGGGCCCCGGTCTTGGCAAGTTGTTCAAGCACGTACTGTTGGCGTTGTTCGGCAAGCATGATCTGGCAATGTCGGTGGGACTACGAATTCCTGGAAGGCATCGGCGCGGCCGCTGCCACTCATGCGAGGGCGCGCGTGCGTCCTATGCCTGTAGCGCAACGCGCAAGCCCAGGCCGATGAAGATGACGCCGGCGACACGGTCGAGCCAGCGCCCTGCCCCGGGGCGTCGCTTGAGCCACGTGCCCAGCACGCCAGCGAACCATCCGTACGCGCTGAACACGACAATCGTCTGCGCCATGAACACCAGGCCGAGCAACAGCATCTGCGCGCCCGGATGGGCCGTGTCGGCACTCACGAACTGGGGCAGGAACACCAGGAAAAACAATGTGACCTTGGGGTTGAGCATATTCGCCAGCACGCTTTGACGAAAGACGGCCCCGAGCGGTTGCGGCGCGGCCTCGTTGGCCAACGCCAGCGCGCCGCGCGCGCGTATCGCCTTGATGCCGATCCAGATCAGATAGGCGGCCCCCGCGAGCTTGATCCCCTCGAAGGCCCACGGCGACGAACGCAGCACGGCGGCCAGGCCGATGGCCGCGACGCTCGTGTGGAAGAGACATCCCGACGTGAAACCGGCGGCCGCAGCCAGCCCCGCCCGACGGCCCTGCGCAATGCCGCGCGCGATGACCTGCATGTTGTCCGGCCCCGGCGCAAGCGTGATCGCCACCGAGGTCAGCAAGAACAGCCAGAGATTGGGCATCGGCGTGTCCGAAGTGGGGTAATGGGGATGATCAGGGGTGGGAACGCGGCAAAGCGTCCGCTCAGGCAACCGGGTTCAATGGCCTTCGAACGAGCACAGCAGGAACAGTGGCAATCCGGCGGCGCGAATCAGGCGCGAGCCCCCCAGTTCCGGCAGGTCGACAATGGCAGCCCCTTCGATGACCGTTGCCCCCAGGCGCTCCAGCAGCTTCTTGCCGGCGAGCATCGTGCCGCCCGTGGCGACCAGATCGTCGATGAGCAGCACGCGGTCGCCCGGGCCGCAGGCATCGGCATGGATCTCGACCGTTGCACTGCCGTATTCCAGTTCGTACTCCTCCGCGACCGTCTGATAGGGCAGCTTGCCCTTCTTGCGAATGGGGATGAAGCCGATGTTCAATTCGTACGCGAGGATCGAGCCGAGGATGAAGCCGCGCGCGTCGAGACCCGCGATGTAATCCGGACGCTGCGTCATGTAGCGGTGCACGAACACATCGATGAGCACCCGCAAGGTGCGCGGGTTCTTGAGCAACGGGGTGATGTCGCGAAACTGCACGCCCGGCGCGGGCCAGTCCGGCACGGTGCGAATCTGGCTCTTGATATAGGCGGCAGGGGACTCGTCGATCTGCACGGGGATCCTTCTTGGGATACTGAGGGAAAACACGCCACATTATGCCAAAAATCGCCCGACGCCCCGCGACCGAGCGGGCAGTGCCACCCGGCGCACGACGTACGCCCCATCAGCACGCCCCAGCAGCACGCCCCGACAGCGCGCCCGCTTCACGGTCTGGCCGTCGACTAGTGGTCGTCTATTCGTGGCCGCGCAGACGCGCCTCGGCCGCGACCAGCTTGTCGGGCAATCCGCGCAGCACCACGATGTCCTCGGCCATCAGACGCGTCTCCGACACCGGCTCGACCCCGCGAATGCCATGCCGACGGATGGCCGTGACCGTCACGCCGAGCTTGTCGAGCCGGAGTTCGCCGAGCGTGCGCCCGACCGCGTCCGAGTGAAGCGTGAGCGGCACCGATTGCAGTCTGACCTGCTCGCGCTCGCCGCCCTCGTCCTCGTCGTCGAGGCCGTGAAAGTAACCCCGCAGCAGACTGTAACGCTCGTTACGCGCCTGCGCCACCCGGCGCAGCACGCGGCGCATCGGCACGCCCAGGAGCACCAGCGCATGCGATGCCAGCATCAGGCTGCCCTCCACGATCTCGGGCACGACTTCGGTCGCGCCCGCCGCGATCAGTTCGTCCATGTGGGTGTCGTCGACCGTGCGCACGACCACCGGCAATGTCGGCTCCAGCGCCTGCACCTGCGAGAGCACCTTCAACGCGGCCGGGGTGCTGTCGTAGGTCACCACGATGCCGGCGGCGCGGTGAATCCCGGCCGCGACCAGCGCCTCGCGCCGGGCGGCGTCGCCGAAGACGACCGTCTCGCCGGAGCTGGCCGCCTCCATCACTCGATCGGGGTCGAGATCGAGTGCCACATAGCCGATGCCCTCCTGTTCGAGCATGCGCGCCAGATTCTGGCCGCACCGGCCGTAGCCGCAGATGATGACGTGACCCGACGTCTTGATGCTCTGCGTGGCGATCTTGGTCATCTGCAACGACTGCATCATCCACTCATTGGCGACGAAGCGCAGCGCGATGCGGTCGGCGTTGATGATGAGAAACGGCGCACACAGCATTGAGAGCAGCATGCCCGCGAGCACGGCTTGCGAAAGCGACGGGTCGAGCAGGTGCCTGTCGATCACCAGATTGAGCAGCACGAAACCGAATTCGCCCGCCTGCGCCAGGCCCAGGCCGGTGCGGATCGCCGTGCCGGGCGGGCTGCCGAACAGGCGCGCAAGCCCCGCGATCAATGTGAATTTGACGACCAGCGGGCCAACGAAGAACAGCAGCACGAGCAGCGGCTGCTGCGCCACGATGGACGGATCGAGCAGCATGCCGGTCGTGATGAAGAACAGCCCCAGCAGCACGTCGCGAAATGGCTTGATGTCGTCTTCCACCTGATGGCGGAACGGCGTCTCGGCGATGAGCATGCCGGCAATGAACGCGCCAAGCGCCATCGACAGGCCAAGGTTCTCGGTGACGTAGGCCAATCCGAGCGTGAGCAGCAACAGATTGAGCATGAACAGCTCTTGCGAGCGCCTCGCTGCCACGATGTGGAACCAGCGTCCGACCAGTTTCTGGCCAATCCAGAGCAGCAGCGCGAGCGCCCCGCTAATCTTGAGCGCGGCCAGCGACAGTGCCAGGACCAGCGCCTTCGGGTTGCCGCCCAGTGCCGAGATCACGATCAGCAATGGCACGACTGCCAGATCCTGGAACAGCAGCACCCCCATGATGTTGCGGCCGTGCTCCGTCTCGAGTTCCAGCCGCTCCGCCAGCATCTTGGTGACGATGGCCGTCGAGGACATGGCCAACGCGCCGCCCAGCGCCACCGATGCCTGCCACGAGAACGACCAGAACAGGTTGACGAGCGCCCCCAGTCCCACCGCCACGAGCAGCGTTCCCATGACCTGCGATACGCCCAGCCCGAGCACGATCCGGCGCATCGTCCTGAGCTTCGGTAGCGAAAATTCGATGCCGATGGAGAACATCAGGAAGACAACGCCGAACTCCGCGAGGTATTGCACGCGCTGCGTGTCGGCGGCCAGCCCGACCGCGTGCGGGCCGATCACGATGCCCACGCTCAGGTAGCCGAGCATCGGCGGCAGATGAAGCATGCGGAACAACACCACCCCGACACAGGCGGCAAACAGCAGGACAAGAGTGAGTTCGAGCGGTGATGCCATCGGCTAAGGTGGGTTTCCTGAGTGAATCTGAATGCTGGCGGTTTGACCGAACGCGGTACTTGCTATGCAAGTGCCGTGCCAGATAGCGTTGGCGCAGTGGTCTCCGACGAGGCACCGGGCCGCTTCCTGGGTGGTCTCGAACGGTGCAGGTCCAAGCCTGGCGCGGCTGTCCTCGGCGCCGCGTGCGTTTTGATATACTCCGCGCATGATAGCGAAAATCAATCCAGGCCGGGCACTCGAGGTCGCCCGGGAGGTGTTGCGCACCGAAGCCGACGCCATCGAACGCGTCTCCGCGCACCTCGACGACAGCTTCTTCGAAGCGATTTCTCTGCTGCTCGCCTGCCGCGGGCGCGTGGTCGTCACCGGAATGGGCAAATCGGGCCACATCGGCCGCAAACTGGCCGCCACGTTCGCCAGCACCGGCACACCCGCCTTCTTCGTTCACCCGGCCGAAGCCAGCCACGGGGACCTGGGCATGATCACGACCGACGACGTCGTTGTCGCCCTGTCCAACTCCGGCGAGACGGGGGAACTGGTCAGCATTCTCCCGATGATAAAGCGCATCGGCGCGAAGCTCATCGCCATGACCGGCAACGCCGCCTCCAGCCTGGGGCGCCTGTCCGACGTGCACCTCGACGCGCACGTCGACAGAGAAGCCTGCCCGCTGGGCCTCGCACCGACCGCCAGCACCACGGCCGCTCTCGCCCTGGGCGATGCGCTTGCCGTCACGCTGCTCGACGCGCGCGGTTTCGGCGCCGAGGACTTCGCCCGGTCGCATCCGGGCGGCGCGCTCGGTCGACGTCTGCTGACGTTCGTGCGCGATGTCATGCGCACCGGCGAGCGCGTTCCGCGCGTGCGCGCCGATGCCAGCCTGTCCGATGCCCTGCTGGAGATGACCGCCAAGGGTCTGGGCATGACGGCCATTGTCGATGCCGACGATCGCGTTGTGGGCATCTTCACGGACGGCGACCTGCGCCGCCTGTTCAAGCGTACGCTCGATTTCACCACGCTCACGCTGGCCGACGTCATGAAGGCCGGACCGCGCAGCATCGGCCCCGATCAACTCGCCGCCGAAGCCGCCGAACTGATGGAACGTTTCGGCATCACGCAATTGCTCGTGACCGAGAACGACCGCCTCGTCGGTGCGCTCAACGTGCACGACCTGTTCGCCGCCAAGGTCGTGTGAGCCGCTTGCCCATGAATCAGCCCAGCATCGCCCAACCCACTCGTTCCGCCCCGCTTGATGCGACCGACGTGACCGACGCCGCTGCGCGCGCCGCTCGCCTGCGTGTCATGGTGTTCGACGTCGACGGTGTCCTCACCGACGGCGGCCTGCGCTACGGACCGGCCGGGGAAGTCATCAAGACCTTCGATTCGCTCGACGGCCACGGCCTGAAGCTGCTCGCCGAGGTCGGCATCGTCACGGCCATCATCACCGGACGCCAGTCCGAGATCGTCGCCAAACGCGCGGCCGATCTTCGTGTCGCACACGTCTATCAAGGCGTGCAGGACAAACGCGCCGCATTCGAAGACCTGTGCGCCAAGGTGTCAGTGACGAGCGAGGTTTGCGGCCATATCGGCGACGACTGGCCCGATCTGCCGATCCTCAGCCGCGTGGGCTTCGCCGCCTGCCCGGCCAATGCCCATGCCGAAGTCCGGGCACGCTGCCACTGGGTTGCCGCCACGCGCGGCGGCGAAGGCGCCGTGCGCGAGCTGTGCGACTTCATTCTGCGTGCCCAGGGACGTTACGACGCCCTGCTCGCCGACGCGCTCGCCTGACGCGTCGAGGAAGCCGATCATCCATGGCCACTCAACGCCTCTCACCCGCTTCGCTGGTCGCCATCGTCGTGCTGGCCGGCCTGGCCGCCGGCACTTACTGGCTCGTGCAACGCACGCTGCCGTCTGACGCCGACCGCGCGCCGTATGTAAAGCAGCACATTCCGGATTACTTCGCCGACGACATGGTGATCTCCACCCTGTCGGCGACCGGCCTCACGCAATACCGCGTCAATGCCGTGCACATGACGCATTACGAGGACGACCAGACCACGGCCATGACCATGCCCGCCGTCCGCGCGTTCACGCCGAATCAACCGGAAGTGACCGCCACGAGCAAACGCGGCACGCTCAATGCCGACATGTCCGTCGTCGATCTGTACGACGACGCGGTCGTGGTACGTCAGGCCGGACCGCGCGATCCGCAAATGCGGGCGCTGTCCCAGCACTTCCAGGTGCTCGTCAACGACGACATCGTGCGCACGGAATTGCCAGTCCAGCTGTTCCGCGGTGCTTCCGTGATGTACGGCGATGGCATGATTTTCAATAACATCTCGCGCGCCGTACAATTGCTCGGCAATGTTCACGGCACGATCCAGCCGGCGGAACTGGGCGGCAATCGCCCGGCACCGGCCGCCGCGCCGAGCGCGCCACTCCAGACCAAACCGGGCCCCAAGACCCCATGACCGATCGCCGCCAACCGCGCCCCGTCTCCCTGTCGCTGCGTCGCCTGCGCGCACTGGCCGCCGCCTTCGCCATGCTCGGCGCCCTCGCGTCGCCGCTCGCCCATGCCGAACGCGCCGACCGCGACAAGCCGCTCAACATCGAGTCGGATCACATGAGCTACGACGACCTCAAGCAGGTCAACATCTTCACCGGCAA
>NZ_KB290502.1:110217-117840 GCF_000282835.1 Pandoraea sp. B-6
CGAAATTCACGGTAGCGTGATCACGTACGACACGTACAACGAGGTCTATACCGCCAACAGCGGTGCCGATCAGGTCAACGCCAACAATCCGAACGGCCGCGTGCGCGCCACGCTCGCCCCGCGCAATGCCACTGGCGCGAACCAGCCAGGCGCCGGCGGCGCGAGCAAGCCGGCGGCCGCGCCCAAGGGCGATCTGCCGCCGCTGTCTCCCTCCAAAAGCATCGGGAATCCGCGTGAGTAATTCTGCCAATAGCAACGCCTCGACGATCCATCCGGGCGACGGTCAATCGGGCAAGCCGAGCGCGCTCGTGGTGCGCTCGCTCAAGAAACAATACGGTGCCCGTACTGTTGTCAAGGACGTCTCGCTCGATGTGAAGAGCGGCGAAGTCGTGGGACTGCTCGGCCCGAACGGCGCGGGCAAGACGACATCGTTCTACATGATCGTGGGCCTCGTGCCCGCCGACGACGGCGAAATCCAGCTCGACGGCAACGTGATCAGCGAGCTGCCGATTCACGAGCGCGCCCGCATGGGCGTCTCGTACCTGCCGCAGGAAGCGTCGGTGTTCCGCAAGCTCACGGTCGAAGACAACATCCGGGCGGTGCTCGAATTGCAGCTCGATGCGCACGGCAAGCCGCTCAAGCGCGACGAGATCGACCGACGCATCGAAGCGCTGCTCGACGAGTTGCAGGTGAGCCATTTGCGCGAAAATCCGGCGATGTCGCTCTCGGGCGGCGAACGCCGCCGCGTGGAAATCGCCCGCGCCCTGGCCACGCAACCGCGCTTCATTTTGCTTGACGAACCGTTCGCGGGCGTCGATCCGATCGCCGTGCTGGAAATCCAGCGAATCGTGCGTTTTCTGAAAGATCGTGGCATCGGTGTCCTGATTACCGACCACAACGTACGCGAGACGCTCGGCATCTGCGATCACGCCTACATCATTAGCGAAGGCTCGGTGCTCGCCGCCGGCACGCCCGACCAGATCGTGGCCGACGAAAGCGTGCGGCGCGTATATCTGGGCGAAAACTTCCGGATGTAAAGCAAATTTTTCGCATGTAAACCCTGCCTCCGATAGGGGGCCGGGCCGGTTTCGCTGGCGTGACAAAGCCTCTACAATGAAGGCGAGAAATGCTATGAAACCGACCCTTCAACTCCGCACCTCCCAGCACCTGACCCTCACGCCTCAGTTGCAGCAATCCATCCGATTGTTGCAACTGTCGACGCTCGAACTTCAGCAGGAAGTCGAGCACGCCCTCACCCAGAACCCGATGCTCGAGCGCGAGGACGATTGGCTCGCCGGCACGATCCGTGTGGGCACGGACGGATCGCTGCGCAATGAGCGGGGCTCGTCGAGCAGCAGCACCAACGACACGCCGGAATCGGCCAGCGGCCAGGACGACGCCCGCGAACTCGACGGCGAGACCCGCTTCGACGACAACGCGCGCGACGGTGGCAACGACTGGAGCCTGAACGACTTTGCCCGCTCGGGCAGTGCGTCGGACGACGACGACAATGAGCGGCCGCAACTGCACGTCGATCATCCCAATCTTCGCGAACACCTGCTCGCCCAGTTGCGCCTGACGAAAGCCAGCCCGCGCGATCGCCTGCTGGTGGAATTCCTGATCGAATCGCTCGACGAAGACGGCTATCTCGGCACCCTGCTCGACGAAATGCAGGCGGAAATGTCCGAGGAACTTGGGCTCGAGACCGAAGAGATCAACGCCGCGCTCGCGCTGCTGCAGAGCTTCGACCCGGCAGGCGTGGGCGCCCGAACCCCGTCAGAATGCCTTCGCCTGCAACTCCAGCGGCTGCCGGCAAGCAGCGTGCGAACTCTGTCGCTGCGCATCGTTTCCGATCATCTGGAGCTGCTCGCCGCGCGCGACTACACACGGTTGCGTCGTCTGCTGGGCGTGAGCGAGGACAGCCTGCGCGCGGCGCATCAACTGATTCGCTCGCTCGACCCGTTCCCGGGCGCCGCCTACGGCTCGCCCCAGGCGGATTACGTCATCCCCGACGTGCTCGTGCGCAAGCAAGGCGGCGGCTGGACCGCCGAACTCAATCCCGAGGTCATGCCGCGCCTGCGCATCAATGAAATGTATGCGCGCATCCTTCGCAACAACCGCAATGCGCCGGGAACCGGCAACCTGCAGCAGCAACTTCAGGAAGCGCGCTGGCTCATCAAGAACATCCAACAGCGGTTCGACACGATCCTGCGCGTGTCGCAGGCGATCGTCGAGCGTCAGAAGAACTTCTTCACGCATGGCGAAATCGGCATGCGGCCCTTGGTTTTACGCGAAATTGCTGATACGCTGGGTTTACATGAATCCACGATTTCACGCGTGACAACCAGTAAGTACATGCTCACTCCATTCGGAACCTTCGAGCTTAAGTACTTCTTTGGTTCACACGTGGCCACGGAAGCCGGGGGCGCCGCCTCATCGACCGCCATCCGCGCACTCATCAAGCAACTCATAGGAGCAGAAGATCCGCAGACCCCCCTTTCCGACAGCCGTATCGCGGAGCTGCTGGCAGAGCAAGGGTTCGTGGTAGCGCGACGCACCGTCGCGAAATACCGCGAAGCCATGCGCATTCCCGCAGTGAACTTGCGCAAATCTTTGTAGGACGGTCCTGGTGTGCCATCTTGGCTCGCTGGGGCATCACGCCGCAGTGCGACATTGCGTCACGCCAATGGCTCGCACTCCCGCTAGCCAGCGTTGCTTGTGACGCGGCCTGCACTTCGGCATTTCAGCAAGGAGAGCAGCTATGAATCTGAAGATCAGTGGACATCATCTCGAACTCACGCCGTCGCTGCGCGAATTCGTGGTCAACAAGCTTGAACGCGTGTTGCGCCATTTCGACCAGCTCATCGGTGCCGAGGTGATCCTATCTGTCGACAAGACCAAGGAGAAGACCGGACGCCAGATCGCTAGCGTCACCGTGTATCTCAAGGGCAAGGAGATTTTCGTCGAGAAGTGTGACGAGAATATGTACGCCGCCATCGACAAGCTGATCGACATGCTCGACCGCAAGGTTATGCAATACAAGGACAAGGTTCAGGATCATGGCCGCGAGGCCCTCAAGCACCAGGAACCTCCCGAGGCGGAACCGCTGCAATGAGTCTGTCCGGGCAAGGTAGCCGCATTGACCGACACTGACGGCGATTCGCGAGGAAGCCCACGCGCACATCGACGTCTGTCGTAAGTCTCTGGCATCACCCACCGCGGGGCCGTTGAACGGCCCCTTTTGCATGCTCCCTCGCATCGCCGGGAGCGCGTCGACGGGTGGTCTATAATGCGAGGTCAACCGGGGGGCTGGAGGGCGACCATGCGTTCGCCCGCATTACAAGATGAACCGTTTAGTCAAACTCTTACCTGCGTCCAACATATTGCTTGGACTGTCTGTCACCAGCAAGAAGCGCGTCTTCGAGCAAGCCGGGCTTCTCTTCGAGAACAATGCCGGCCTGTCGCGCGCGCTTGTCACCGACAATCTGTTCGCCCGCGAGCGTCTCGGCTCGACCGGACTGGGAGAAGGTGTGGCCATTCCGCACGGGCGCATCAAGGGCCTCAAGCATCCGATGGCAGCCTTCGTGCGCCTGGACGATCCGATTCCCTTCGAGGCCCCCGACGCGCAACCCGTGTCCCTGCTGTTCTTCCTGTTGGTACCGGAGCAGGCAACGCAACAGCATCTCGAGATATTGTCCGAAATTGCGCAGTTGCTCTCGGATCGCACGATGCGCGAGACCTTGACCTCCGCGCCGAGTGCCGACGATATCCATACCGCGCTCGCGAACTGGCAACCCTGAGCCGGCGCGGGTGCGGCTATCCCGGTGTTCCGGGGTATCGCGCCGCGACGCAGGACGAACTCCGTAGCACCCAACCCCAACCGAACGAGGCGACGCGGTGGAACTGACCGGCATCAACGCGCAAAGCATTTTCGACGACAACGCCGCCACGCTGCGTTTGTCGTGGCTGACCGGGCACGAGGGGTGGGAACGTGGCTTCACGCCCGAGAGCGTGTCGACGGCCACCTCCAGCGCCGACCTCGTGGGTCACCTGAACCTCATTCACCCGAACCGGATTCAGGTGCTTGGCGAGGCCGAGCTGCGCTACTACCAGCGCCTCACGGACGAAAACCGCAAGCGCCACATGGGCGAAGTCATCGCGCTCGAGCCGCCGTTCCTCGTGGTGGCCGACGGCCTCGAAGCCCCGCCCGATCTCGTACTGCGCTGTACCCGCTCCTCCACGCCACTGTTCACCACGCCGATGTCGACGGCGGCGGTCATCGACAGTCTGCGCATGTACATTTCGCGTGTGTTCGCCCCGCGATGCACGATGCACGGCGTATTTCTCGACATTCTGGGCATGGGGGTGCTGCTCACCGGCGATTCCGGCCTCGGCAAGAGCGAGCTCGGCCTGGAACTGATCAGCCGCGGTCACGGACTGGTGGCAGACGATGCGGTCGATTTCGTGCGCCTCGGGCCGGATTTCGTCGAAGGCCGTTGCCCGCCGCTGCTGCAAAACCTGCTGGAAGTGCGCGGCCTGGGTTTGCTCGACATCAAGACGATCTTCGGTGAGACGGCCGTGCGCCGGAAAATGAAGCTCAAGTTGATCGTTCAGTTGGTGCGCCGCCCCGATGGCGAATTCCAGCGGCTGCCGCTCGAAGCGCAAACCGTGGATGTGCTGGGCCTGCCCATCAACAAGGTGATTCTGCAAGTGGCGGCCGGGCGAAACCTCGCCGTGCTGGTCGAAGCCGCCGTGCGCAACACGATCCTGCAACTGCGTGGCATCGACACCCTCAAGGATTTCATGGAACGCCAGCGTCAAGCCATGCAAGATCCGGACGGCATGCAGAATCGGCTGCTCTGAGCGATCTCCTGCCGGACGAATGCCCCGGGTTTACCGCAATTTCTGCGTCTTTCTGTCAACGCCGCGCGATTGCGGCGCGTTTTCTTTCATGTTGTAATCGCCACGCGGTCCAATCCCGTGCGTGTCGACCTTATGGAGAGACGATCATGAAAAAAGCATTCGCTGCATTGCTTCTGGTATCCCCGCTGCTCGCATCGCCCGTGTTTGCCCAGACGGCCGCCCCCGCACCTGCGCCCAAGGCTGCCAATACCCAACAAAGCAAGATGGGCGTCTGCAATGCGCAAGCTGGCAGCAAGAAAGGCGACGATCGCAAGGCGTTCATGAAGGAATGCCTGTCGAACAAGCCCGCCGCCAAGCCGACCCAGCAGGAAAAGATGAAGACCTGCAATGCCCAGGCTGGCGACAAGAAGGGCGACGATCGCAAGGCGTTCATGAAGTCGTGCCTGTCGAACAAGTAAGCGCACCGGGGGCTTTCCCGCACCGACCTTCTGACGAATCGACGGATGGACGGATAAGCGGCGAGCCTGCCCACAGGCTGACACAACGGCGCCCCTCGCGGGCGCCGTTGTCGTTTCTCGCGCGTCATTCTCGCGAATGGAGCAAAAACGCATGGAACGTTCTTCTTTTTGGCCGCTCGACACCCATACGACACAATCGCTTACCATGATCGCTGTATCCGGGGAATCTCATGAAGATCGTACTGATTACCGGCGTTTCGGGTTCCGGCAAATCGCTCGCCCTGAACGTCCTCGAAGATGCGGGTTACTACTGCGTCGACAATCTACCGTCGCGCTTTCTCCCTGAACTCGCCGAGTATCTCGAAACGCAGAACTACACACGTCTCGCCGTTGCCATCGACGCGCGCAGCGGCGGCTCGCTTGCCGATCTGCCGCCGATCATTGGCGGCCTGCGCCGCTTCGGTCACGACGTGCGAGCCCTGTTCCTCAACGCCACCACGCAAACGCTGGTTCAGCGCTTCTCGGAGACACGCCGCCGTCACCCGCTCTCCGTGACGAGCGACGATACCGTCTCGGCCAATGGTTCGCTGGTCGAAGCGATCGAGACCGAGCGCGAAATGCTCAACAGCGTGGCCGAACTCGGTCACCAGATCGACACCAGCAATTTGCGCGCGAGCGCGTTGCGCCGTTGGATCCGCGAGTTCGTCCAGCACGATCACACCGGACTCACACTGATGTTCGAGTCCTTCGGATTCAAGCATGGCGTGCCGCTCGACGCCGATCTCGTCTTCGACGTGCGCTCGCTGCCCAATCCGTATTACGACACGCAGCTGCGTCCGCTGACCGGTCGCGATCAACCGGTGATCGACTTCCTGTCGGCCATCCCCGAAGTCGACGAGATGACCAACGATATCGGCGCCTATCTGCAGAAATGGCTGCCGAGCTATATGCGCGACAACCGCAGTTACCTGACGGTGGCGATCGGCTGCACCGGCGGTCAACACCGCTCCGTGTTCATCGCCGAAACGCTGGGCAAGCGCTTTCGCTCCGAAGCCAGCGTGCTGGTACGCCATCGCGAACTCGCCCCGCTCGAGTCGACGACCTGAACCGGAACAGCCCGCTCAGGTCGGCAACGACAGCTGGCCGTCGCTCGGCGAACCGATCGACAAGGCGTCGGCAATCTTGCGGATCGGCGAGGGTAGGCCGGCGGCGGCAACGCCGGCGGCGTCCAGCCACGCGTGGCGCGAGCCGTTTGGCGGCACCGCGGCGCTCGCGCCCAGCGTCACCCGCCACGGCCGCAAGTGCAGCCGAAAATGTGTGAAAACGTGCGTGAGACCGTGCAGCGGTTCGAGCGACTGCACCCTCCCGTCACCCGCACCGAGCGCGGCGGCATGCGCGCTCAGACGCTCGCGCAGCAACGCATCGTCGGCGTCGCGCGCGTCGGTCGGCGGGGTCAGTTCCGGCAGGCTCCATAAGCCGCCCCAGATACCGCTGTCCGGCCGTCGCTCGAACAACACGCGCTCGCCCGCGCAAATCACCAGCACATCGACATAACGCTCCGGCTGCGCCTTTTTGGGCTTGGATGTGGGTAACGTGCGCTCGCGTCCGGTCGCATGCGCGACGCAATCGCCGTCGAACGGGCACTCGCCGCAACGCGGCTTGCCGCGAGCGCACAGCGTCGCCCCGAGATCCATCATCCCCTGCGTATAGGCGGGCAAGTCGCGTTGCGGCAGCAGGGACTCAGCCAGCGTCCACATCGCCCGCTCGATCTTCGGCGTGCCCGGAAATCCCTCGATGCCGAACACCCGCGCGAGGACTCGTTTGACGTTGCCGTCGAGAATCGCGGCGTGCGCATCGTAGGCAAACGCGGCAATCGCCGCGGCCGTCGAACGGCCGATGCCCGGCAGCGAGGCGAGCATCTCGGGGTCGGACGGGAAACGACCGCCGTGCTCGGCCACCACGACCTGCGCGCAACGGTGCAGATTACGCGCCCGCGAGTAGTAGCCCAGGCCGCTCCAGAGCGCCATCACGTCGTCCTGCGCGGCGCTCGCCAATGCCGCGACGTCGGGGAAGCGCTCGAGAAAACGCGTGTAGTAGGGGATCACCGTCGCGACCTGGGTCTGCTGCAACATGATCTCGGAGAGCCAGATGCGATAGGCGTCGCGCGTGTTCTGCCATGGCAGGTCGTGACGGCCGTGCTCGGCCTGCCAGGCAATCAGACGCTCGGCGAAATGGCTCGCCGGCGGGCCGGCGGTGGAGTCGTTGAGGGAGTCGGTCATATCATTTTTGGGGGGCGTCGTGT
>NZ_KB290502.1:117850-179573 GCF_000282835.1 Pandoraea sp. B-6
CAAACCGCCGACCCGCTGCGCGATCTGCGATTGCCGCTTGCGTTATTTTTGACAATGCGGGCAGAAGAACGTGGAGCGCTGCCCTTGCACGATCTGCCGGATCGGGGTGCCACACACGCGACAGGGTTGCCCGGCACGATCGTAGACGAAATATTCCTGCTGGAAATAGCCGCGATTGCCGTCGCTGCCGACGAAGTCGCGCAACGTGCTGCCGCCCTTCTCGATCGCCGCGGCAAGCACGTCCTTGATGGCTTGGGCGAGCTTCTCGGCCCGGGGCCGCGAGAGTTTGCCCGCCGCCATGCGCGGCGCGATGCCCGCGCGGAAGAGGCTCTCCGACGCATAGATGTTGCCCACACCGACAACGATGCTGCCCGCGAGCAATGCCTGCTTGATGGCGACGGTCCTGCCGCGCGTACCTGCGTAAAGCCATCGGCCGTCGAAAGCGTCCGTCAGCGGCTCGACACCGAGACCGGCCAGCAGGGGATGTGCCAGCACGTCGCCCGCCGAGCGCGGATGGAACAACACCGCGCCGAAACGACGCGGATCGCGATAGCGCAGCGCGCATCGCTCGAAAACGAGATCGATATGGTCGTGCACCCCGGCCGCCGGCAGCGCCTGCGGCTCGGGCAGGACACGCAACGTGCCGGTCATGCCCAGATGCACCAACAGCCAGCCGGGCGCGTATTCCAGCAACAGGTACTTGCCGCGACGGGTCACGCCGACGAGCGTTTCGCCGCGCAGGAGCGTGTCGAGTCCGTCGGGCACCGGCCAGCGCAATGAGGCGTTGCGCACGTCGATGCGGGCAACGCGTGTGCCCGCCACGTGCGGCGCAATCCCGCGACGGGTGACTTCGACTTCTGGGAGTTCAGGCATGCCTGCGAACGTTTGCTGAGGATTTAGACTCTATTGTATCGGGCGCGCTACAATCGCTCGAAACCTGTCGTGGATCCCTATGCCGAACACCCGATTCCAGTCCATCCCCGCCGCGACCAGCACGGCGCTCACCGTGGCACCCGTGGTTTTGCGCCTGCGCGGCGCCCTGGCACGCGGGGCGTGGGCCGGCGCAACGGCGCTTGGCGTAACCTGCGCCAGCGCCATCATGGCATTCCTGCCTTCGTCGAACGCGCATGCACAGTCCCGGCCGACGGCGCAAGCCGCGCCAGCGAGCGCGCCGGCAGGCGCGAGCGACGCCAGCGCAGACGTCGGCAGCGAAGCCGGGGCGTCCGCGGCGTCAGATGCGAGCGTCCCGCGCGAAAAGCTTCCGAACGTCGCGCTCTCCAGCGAGATCGTCTTCGAGGTGATGGCCGCCGAGTTGAGCCTGCAACAAGGCAGCCTGGCGCCCGCCTTCAACACCTATGTCGCACTGGCCAATCGCACGAAGGACCCGCGCATGGCCCGCCGCGCGGTCGAGATCGCGCTCGGCGCCCGCCAGCTCGGAGACGCGCTCATTGCCGCCCGACTCTGGCACGAACTCGATCCGACCTGGCGTCCTGCATCGCAGTTGCTCGCGAGCCTCGAGGTCGGCACCGGCCATCTGTCCGACGCCGAACCGCTGCTCGTCGACGAACTGAACAAGGTGCCGGAAGCACGCCGCGGCCAGGCCATTCTCGAACTGCAGCAGATGATTGCGCGCAGTCCGGAGCGCGCCACGGGGATCGCGTCGCTCAAGCGGATGCTGGCGAACGACATGCAACGCCCCGAGGCGCAACTGGCCATCGCCCGCTCGCAACTCGATGCCGGCGACACCGCCGGCGCACGCGCGTCGCTGGAAAAGGCCCTCAGTCTCAAGCCCGATTACGAGGCCGCCGCACTGCTTTACGGTCAGATGGGGCCGGAAGAGCGCAGCAGCGCCATTGCCGGATTGAAGACGTTCCTCGATCGCAATCCGAACGCCAAGGAAGCGCGCTTCGCCTACGCCAAGCTCCTGCTGGCCGACAACCAGCTCGACGCGGCACAGAAGCAGTTCGAAACGCTGGAAAAGCGTTACCCGCACGAACTCTCGACGCTCATGGCGCTCGCGCTGCTCAACCTGCACGCCAAACATCCTGAGCAGGCCGAACAATATCTGCAGAAGTACGCGTCGGAAGCCGAACAGCAGAACACCGACGGCGCGCAAGCCTATGTCTATCTCGCGCAGATCGCCCAGGACCGCAAGGATTACCCGGCCGCCGACAAGTGGCTTTCGAAGATTCGCGAAGACAGCAACGCGTATCTGCCCGCGCAGATCGGGCGCGCGCAGCTGCTCGCCGATCAGGGCAAGGTCGACGAAGGCCGTGCGCTGCTGCACAGCATCAGCATCAAGACGAGCGATCCGCGTGAGCAACTCGCGCTCAAGCGCGCCGAGTCGGATCTGCTCGTCAAGGCAAAACGCTACGACGAGGCGGAAAAGCTGCTCGCGGTCGAGGTAAAGAATCATCCCGACGATCCGGACCTGCTGTATCAGTACGGCATGGTGGCCGAGTTGAACAAACACTACGACGTCATGGAAAAGACGATGCGTCGTGTGATGGCGTCACAGCCGGAAAACGCACAAGCCTACAACGCGCTCGGCTACTCGCTGACCGTGCGAAATACCCGTCTGCCGGAAGCGCTCAAACTACTGCAAAAGGCGTCGGCGCTCGCGCCGGACGATCCGTACATTCTGGACAGCCTGGGCTGGGTGAAGTATCGCCTCGGCGACAAACCGCAGGCGCTCGAACTGCTGCGCCGCGCGTATGGCATTCAGGCGCAGGCCGAGATCGGCGCTCACTTGGGCGAGGTGCTGTGGGAATCGGGCCAGCAGGACGAGGCACGCAAGACCTGGCGTGAAGCCCTCAAGCTCGACGGCGACGACGACACGCTGCGCGCGACGATGAAACGCTACAACGTGACGCCGTAATGCATATGAGGTCGCCGTTTTCGCTCGTGGCGTCGCGTTCGGCTCGCGCCACGACCCTGGTGCTGGCCTGTGCGCTCGCCGGGCTCGTCGCCGGCTGTGCGAGCCTCGCGCCGCCCACCGCGGTGACGTCGGCGGCGGGCGCCAGCGTCGAACACTACCGTGGCCGCTTCTCCGTGCGTTACGAGCAGAATGGCGAGACGCGCAATACCTACGGCAATTTCGACTGGCAGCAGAATGGCGACAACGCGATCGTCCAGTTGCTCGACCCGCTCGGACAAACCCAGGCGATCGTGCGCGAGAATCCGCGTCGTGCGTCGCTCGAATTACCCGGCAAGGCACCGTTGAGTGGCCCGCGCCTCGAAGATGTCATGCACGACGCCCTGGGCTTCGCGCTGCCGGTGGGCGGCCTGCGCTACTGGCTGCAAATGCAGGGCGCTCCGGGATCGCAGGCGAGCATCGAGCGCGATCCCCAGACACAACGGCCGACGCATTTGAAGCAGGACGGGTGGACGATCGACTATCAGGCCTTTTTCGACGGCGCGCCACTACGCGTCAAGCGCATCGACCTGTCTCGCGATCTCGACGGGTCGCCGCTCGCTGTGCGGCTCGTGATCGACGAGTAAGGTCGAGCGACGCCGATTGGGCCGGGCACCGCCATCGCTTTGGCGACATCGGCGGTATCGACGGCCACTTGGGCGCGCTTGTTGCGACGGTGCTATGCTTGGCGCCGCCCGCTCCAGCGCACGTCGAGTGCCACGCGCGCCTTGCGCAAAGGGATCGAATTGCGCGGGGAAGTCCCGTCTCCAGACACCGACGTTGCGACAGTGCCGCGTCGACGCTCGTTATCCATCGTTTTGCATCGCCATGTACGAAATCCTGCGTGACTGCCCGGCTCCGGCCAAGCTGAACCTGTTCCTGCACATCGTGGGACGCCGGCCGAACGGCTATCACGAGCTGCAGACTGTCTTCCAGCTGATCGACTGGGCCGATACGCTGCATTTCGCGCGTCGCGACGATGGACGGATCGTTCACACGAACCCGCTGCCGGGGGTGCCCCCTGAGACGGATCTGACGGTGCGCGCCGCCCGCCTTCTGCAGCACCATTGCGGCGTGCGCTTCGGGGTGGAGATTGCCATCGAGAAGCGGCTGCCGGCCGGTGGCGGCATCGGCGGCGGCAGCTCCGACGCCGCGACGACGCTGCTCGCACTCAATCGCATGTGGCAACTCGATCTGCCGCGCGCGGAACTTCAGGCGCTCGCCCTGCAACTCGGGGCCGACGTGCCGTTTTTCGTCTTCGGCCGCAATGCGTTCGCCGAAGGGCTGGGCGAGGAATTGCACGCCGTGGATTTGCCGCTTCGGTACTTCCTCGTGGTCAACCCGCGCGTCCACGTCGCGACCGACAAAATATTTCGCGATCCACTGTTGACAAGGGATTCGAAGATCGTCACAATGGCGTTCTTTCTCGAACACACCAGCAAAAACGTGTTAGGAACGGATGAAATTTTCCGTAACGACATGCAAGCGGCAGTGATTCGAGAATACGCGGAAGTCGCTGCGGTGATTGACTGGTTCAGCACCTTCACCACCGCACGTATGACGGGCTCCGGCGCCAGTGTGTTTGCAGCATTCGACACGAAGGCAGAGGCGGAAGCGGCATACCAGCGATTGCCAGAGCGCTGGCTGGGTCAAGTGACCGCCAGTCTGGCCGAACACCCGCTGTTCGCCTTCGCGTGAAGGGTTTTACTTTGTTGCGTTTCCTACGACGCGGCAAGGGCAACGGTTAGTGTAGGGGAGTCGCCAAGTTGGTTAAGGCACCGGATTTTGATTCCGGCATACGAGGGTTCGAGTCCTTCCTCCCCTGCCAATTTCTCTGTCGTGCAGTCTCAGCATCCCAACGTTCCGCAGGTAGCCAGATGAGTAGTGATAACCTAATGGTATTCACCGGGAACGCCAATCCCGCCCTGGCCCAAGCGGTCGTCGACACTCTCGGCATTCCCCTCGGCAAGGCCATGGCGAGCCGGTTCTCGGACGGTGAGATCCAGGTCGAAATCCAGGAAAACGTGCGCGGCAAGGACGTCTTCGTCCTCCAGTCGACGTGCGCGCCGACCAACGACAACCTGATGGAACTGATGATCATGGTCGATGCGCTCAAGCGCGCGTCTGCCGGCCGGATCACCGCTGCCATCCCGTATTTCGGCTATGCCCGTCAAGATCGCCGCCCCCGTTCGGCGCGTGTCGCGATCTCGGCGAAGGTCGTCGCCAACATGCTGCAAATCGCGGGCGTCGAGCGCATCATCACGATGGACCTGCACGCGGACCAGATTCAGGGTTTCTTCGATATCCCTGTCGACAACATCTACGCCTCGCCGCTGCTGCTGGCCGATGTGCGCGCGCAGAACCACGAAAACCTGTTGGTGGTCTCGCCGGACGTTGGCGGTGTGGTGCGTGCGCGTGCGCTCGCCAAGCAACTGCATTGTGATCTGGCGATCATCGACAAGCGTCGTCCGAAGGCCAACGTCGCCGAAGTGATGAACATCATCGGTGAAGTCGAAGGCCGCACCTGCGTCATCATGGACGATATGGTCGACACGGCCGGTACGCTGTGCAAAGCCGCGCAGGTGCTGAAGGAGCGTGGCGCACAGAAGGTCTATGCGTACTGCACGCACCCGGTGCTTTCCGGCGGTGCGGCGGCGCGCATCAACGCGTCGGAACTCGACGAAGTAGTCGTGACGGACACGATCGCGCTGCGCGACGACTCGAAGGGTGGCAAGATCCGCCAGTTGAGCTGCGCCAATTTGCTCGCCGAGACGTTCTCGCGTATCCGTCGTGGCGACTCGGTAATGTCGCTGTTCGCGGAATAAGCGTTCGGTAAATTTTTGCGACGGCGCCTGTGTGGCGCCGTTGTTGTGTCGGCGGGGAGCGTCTCCCCGCCTTTGTCATTCCTGAAGCCGATGTTTTTTGCACGGCATTTGGGAAGCTATCGCTGCCTGGTCGCGGGCAGTCCAAGGAGTTGTTATGAAAGTCGTCGCTTTTGAGCGTAATCTGCAAGGTACGGGTGCGAGCCGCCGCCTGCGCAATGCCGGTAAGACCACGGGCATCGTGTACGGTGGAAACGTTGATCCGAAGATGATCGAACTCGATCACAATGCGCTGTGGCATGCCCTGCGCAAGGAAGCGTTCCACTCGTCGATTCTCGAGCTGGAAGTTGCCGGCCAGACCGAACAAGTGCTGCTGCGCGATGTGCAGTACCACCCGTTCAAGCAATTGGTTCTGCACGTGGATTTCCAACGTGTCGATCCGAACAAGTCGATTCACGTGAAGGTGCCCCTGCACTTCCTGGGTGCTGAGAACGCCCCGGCCGTGAAGCTGGCGTCGAACGTGATCAGCCACACCGTGAACGAACTCGACGTGAACTGCCTGCCGGGCAAGCTGCCGGAATTCCTGGAAGTCGACCTGTCGACCCTGGAAGCGGGCAAGACGGTGCACGCCAAGGACGTCAAGCTGCCCGCCGGCGTGACGCTCACGCTGCACGTCGAGCAAGAAAACCCGGTGGTCGCGCAAGCCGTCCAACCGGCAGGTGCGGCTGCTGACGAAGCGGCTGCTCCGGCTGCCGAAGGTGCAGCGCCGGCCGCCTAAGGCCCGCGCGTTAGCCTTCAGCGGCGACGCTGGACGCAAGACCCGCCGCGACGTCATGTCCGGCGGGTTTTTTTATGGCGGCGCGCATGCCGATTCGGCGCGCGCCAAGATCGTGATACCGAAATGATCAAGCTGATCGTAGGGCTCGGCAATCCGGGCGCCGAATACACAGCAACGCGTCACAACGCCGGTTTCTGGTTCGTCGACGCGTTGGCGCAGCAATGCGGTGCGTCGCTCACGAACCAGAAGAACTTCCACGGCTATGCAGCGCGCACACGCATTGCCGGCCAGGAAGTCTGGTTGCTCGAGCCGCAGACCTTCATGAACCGCTCGGGGCAGTCGGTTGTGGCGCTCGCACGCTTCTACAAGATCCTGCCGGATGAAATCCTCGTCGTGCACGACGAACTCGATCTGCTGCCCGGCACGGTGAAACTCAAGCGTGGTGGGGGCAGCGGTGGTCACAACGGACTGAAGGACATCGCCGCGCATCTGACGACGCCCGAGTTTTGGCGTCTGCGTCTGGGCATCGGCCATCCGCGCACGCTTCAGCCGACGGGCAGCCAACAGCAGGTCGTGGACTTCGTGCTCAAGCCGCCGCGCAAGGAAGAGCAGGCGCAGATCGACGACGCGATGTCGCGCTCGCTCGACATCGTCGATCAGGTCGTCAAAGGCGAGATGGAAAAGGCAATGATGCGCCTGCACGCCGCACCGGGGAAATAAGCGGCGCTGCCGCGCACAGTGCGCGGCTGGCTTGGCCGGCACGCCGCTCAGGCCGTCTTGGCCGCTTGCAGATGGGTGTACTTCTCGAGCAGTTGCTCGGGCGTCTCGACGTGTTCGGGGTTGATGGGAATGCACTCCACCGGACACACCTGCACGCACTGCGGTTCATCGAAGTGCCCCACACATTCGGTGCACTTGTTCGGATCGATCTCGTAAATCTCGACCCCCATCGAAATCGCGTCGTTCGGGCACTCCGGCTCGCACACGTCGCAATTGATGCATTCATCGGTAATCATCAAGGCCATACGGCACCTCCAGCCGTATCGCAACGCCGGTCAGCCGCAAGGGCCGGGCCGGCGTACGCGATACTCATCCGTTCGTCGGCAGGCTGCCGACTTTCGTCATCAGCCATTTTTCGACGGAAGGAAACACGAACTTGCTGACGTCGCCGCCCAGTTGCGCGATCTCGCGCACGATCGTGCCCGAGATGAACTGGTACTGGTCAGACGGCGTCATGAACATCGTTTCCACATCGGGCAACAGATAGCGGTTCATCCCGGCCATCTGGAACTCGTACTCGAAGTCGGACACGGCGCGCAGGCCGCGCACGATCACACGGGCCTGGTGCTTGCGCACGAAGTCCTTGAGCAGCCCGGAAAACCCTTCCACGCTGACGTTCGGATAGTGACCCAGCACTTCGCGCGCGATGTCGATGCGCTCTTCCAGCGAGAAGAACGGCTTCTTGTTTCGGCTATCCGCCACGCCAACGACGAGCTTGTCGAAAATCCCTGCCGCACGGCGGACCAGATCTTCATGTCCTCGGGTCAACGGGTCGAACGTCCCCGGATAAATCGCCACTACCATGCCAACGTCTCCTCGCGGCTGGGGACCTGTGCTGCGTACTTGTTCATTGTGGTCTCTAGGTTTTCGGTATCGATTCAAGCAAATGATAATGCACGGCCCCGGCTTTCGCCCGTCGCAGGCATGCGAGGTCGAGCACCGCCAGTGCGTCGTCCTCCAGCGCGATGTCCGATTCGGCGTAGATCACCCCGCCAGGGGCGAGCAGACGGGCCGCAGGCGCCAGCAGGTCGTTCATCCAGCCGCTCGCAAACGGCGGATCGAGAAACACCACGTCAAAAGCCCCGGGCGGGAGTGTGGTTATCAGGCGACGGGCATCGGCCTGCACGATCTCGATCTGATCGGCCCCGAGTTTGTCCTGATTGGCACGCAGTTGCCGAACGGCCCGCGCGGCGTGCTCAACCATCAGCACGCGGGCGGCACCCCGCGAGGCGGCCTCGAATCCCAGCGCGCCGCTGCCCGCGAACGCGTCGAGGCACCGCATGCCGCCCAGATCCTGACCCAGCCAATTGAACAGGGTTTCCCGCACACGGTCAGGCGTGGGCCGCAGGCCTTCGCCCGACGGCACCGGCAGCGGCGTGCGCTTCCACTGGCCGCCAATGATGCGCACCTGCTGCGGCGCGCCGCGTGCCACGTTTCCCGAACCGGACTTCATCGTGTTCCCCGCAGGACAGCCTTGCCGGAGACACCGTCACCCGTGCAAAAATGAGTTCGCGCGCGCGGCTGCGCACGCCAGGAATCCAAAATCATGACAATTCACGCTACATTGTTGAGGCGAAACATACCACATCGCCCGCAAGACCTGCCCCATCAAGGCATACGATGGCAGACGATGCGTCGATCCCGAGCGGCGAGCGTCTGCCTCGACGCCAATGGCACAACGACGACGCGCCCGGCAGGACATCACAGGAAACCGCCCGATTCGCCATGACCGACGCCGCCATCGAGGTAATTGAGCTGTGCAAGGCCTATGACGGCCGTCCCGTGGTCGACCATCTTTCGCTGCGCGTCGCGCCGGGCGAGTGTTTCGGCTTGCTCGGGCCCAACGGGGCCGGCAAGACCACCACGTTGCGCATGCTGCTGGGCCTGGTCACGCCCGACAGCGGTGAAATCCGTCTCGGTGGCCTGTCCGTGCCGCGACAGGCGCCACAGGCGCGACGCCGCGTCGGTGTCGTGCCGCAATTCGACAACCTCGATCCCGACTTCACCGTGCGCGAGAACCTCGCGGTCTTCGGACGCTATTTCGGACTCTCCTCTGCCGAGCTTCGGGAACGCGTGCCCGCCCTGCTCGCGTTCGCGCGACTCGAGTCGAAGGCAGATGCCCGCGTCAGCCAACTCTCAGGCGGCATGAAACGACGTCTCACACTCGCCCGGGCGCTCATCAACAATCCCGATGTGCTTGTACTCGACGAGCCCACGACGGGCCTCGATCCGCAAGCTCGCCACCTGATCTGGGAACGGCTCAAGTCGCTGATGAACGAGGGCAAGACGATTCTGCTCACGACGCACTTCATGGAAGAAGCCGAGCGCCTGTGCCATCGTCTGTGCGTGATCGATGCCGGCCGCAAGATCGCCGAGGGCACGCCGCCCGAACTTGTTGCGCGGGAAATCGGCTGCGATGTCGTGGAGGTGTTCGGCGACGTGCCGCAAGCCCTGCTCGCGCGCCTGACGCCACTGGCCGACCGCATCGAGACGAGTGGCGAGACCCACTTCTGCTATGTGCGCGACGCGGTGCCGGTCGTTGCAGCGCTGCAAGAACAGCCCGGCGTTCGATATCTGCATCGGCGAGCCAATCTGGAAGACGTCTTTCTCAAACTCACCGGCCGGGAGATGCGCGATGACTGAGCGTGACCATCCCATGCCCGACACACCGGAAACACGCGACACCGGCGATACCGGTGATACCGGCGACAGCGCGGCAGTCGCGACGGCGGGCGCGCACCGCGCTGGCCCACCCCACGAACGCACCCCGGAGACGCCTCGCTACCTGCCCGGCATCTCGCCGTGGATGGGCGTCTGGCGGCGCAACTTCCTTGTCTGGCGCAAGCTCGCCATCGCGTCGCTGTTCGGCAATCTGGCTGACCCGATGATCTACCTCTTCGGGCTGGGGTTCGGCCTCGGCATGATGGTCGGCGAAGTCGACGGCACGTCATACATTGCGTTTCTTGCCGCCGGGACCGTTGGCTCAAGCGTGATGTTCTCCGCCAGCTTCGAATCGATGTACTCGGGCTTCTCGCGCATGCATGTGCAGCGCACGTGGGAAGCGCTCATGCACACGCCGCTTACGCTGGGCGACGTAGTGCTCGGCGAAGTCGTGTGGGCTGCGAGCAAGGCCGTACTCTCAGGTGTCGCAATCCTGCTGGTGGCCAGCGCGCTCGGCTACGCGCGCATCGACAGCATGCCTGTCGTACTGCCGGCGATCCTGCTGGCGGGGCTCGCGTTCGCCAGTCTGGCGATGGTGATGACGGCGCTCGCGCCGAGCTATGACTTCTTCATGTTTTACCAGACGCTGGTCATGACACCGATGCTGCTGCTCTCGGGGGTGTTCTTCCCCTTGGCGCAACTGCCGGCGGCAGCCCGTCACGTCACTGAATGGCTGCCCCTGGCCCACGCGGTAGCGCTGATCCGCCCCGCCATGCTCGGACGCCCCATCGACCTGCCATGGCTGCATGCAAGCGCGCTCGCCATCTATGCGGTCGTCGGGTTCGCCGCGGCACTCGTACTGCTGCGCAGGCGCATTCTTCGGTAACGCCGCGTCGTACCTTTCGGCCCGCTCACGCAAGCCAACGAAAAACGGCACCGAAAGCTGTCGGTGCCGTCTGTCGTATGTCGTATGTCGTATGTCAATACGTCGCGTCAATCCCACGACGATGCGATGATTATTTCGTTTGCGTGCGTACCGAAGATTTTCCGCTGGGCGCCGCCGCGCCTGCGCTTGCGCCGCCGAAGACGTCACTCGGCCCCACGACGACCGTGACGAGCCGGTCCGGCGCCACGTGACGCGCGAAGGCGCTCTTTACCTGCGCAGCGGTCACGGCCTCAACGTTGCGGGTCCACGTATCGAGGTAGTCCAGCGGCAGGTGATAAAAGCCGATAGCGGCCACGTTCGCCAGCAGCTTTCGATTACTGTCGAGTCGCAGCGGAAAGCCGTTGGTCAGGTTGTCCCTGGCGGCCTGCATCTCCGCGTCGGTCGGCCCGTCCTGGACGAACTTGGCGAGCGTTTCACGCACGACCTTGAGCGCCTCCGGTGCCTGCTCACGGCGCGTCTGCAAACTGATCTCGAACGGCCCCTCCTGCAACTGCGGCATGAAGCCACTCGACACGCCGTACGTCAGACCGCGTTTTTCGCGCACCTCCGTCGTCAAGCGCGACACGAAGCCCCCGCCGCCCAGGACATAGTTACCCACGAGCAACGGGAAGTAGTCGGGATCACTGCGCGCCACCGACGCCTGCCCCGTCACAATGTGCGCCTGCTCGGCCGGGTGCGGCAGATCGATCTGCACGGCACTGCTCAACGACGCGACCGACGGCATCGCCGGCGGCGTCACGCCCACGGGCATGGCGTCGGTCAGCGTGGCGACGAGCGCCTCCGCCTGCGCTCGATCGATGTCGCCGACGATCGTCACGACCGCCCGCTTCGGGCTGTACATGTCGCGGTAGAAACGCACCAGATCGTCGCGCTTCACGGCGTTCACACTCGCCACCGTCGGGCTGACACCATACGGATGGCTGCCGTAGATCGCGCGGCGAAATGCCTTCTCGGCAATCGCCTCGGGCTTCGTATCGGATTCCGCAATCGCCGCCGACAGACGCGCCGCTTCCCGCTTGAGCACCGCATCGGGGAACGTAGGATGTTGCAGGAACTGCGCCATCGCGCCGACCGCCGCATCGCGTTCGGTCGCTGACGACAGCGTGCGCAGGGTGACGGTCGCGGCATCGCGTCCGGCACTTGTCGCTTCCATCGCGCCCACGTCGGCAAAGCGATCGGCAATCTGCGCCTCGGTCAGCGCGGGGCGCCCGGCTGCGGCGGACGCGCCCGCGTCGAGCAAGCCCGCCGTGAGCATCGCCAGACCGGACTTCCCCGGCGGATCGTAGCGACTGCCGGCATCGAAGTCGATGTTCAGGTCGATCATCGGGATCGAACGACTCTCGACGAACATCACCTTGGCGCCCGACGGCGCCACCCAGCTTTGAATCGGCAGCGCCGCGCGAGCACTCAGCGGCGTGACGGCAATAATCGCACCCGCGGCAACGGCAGCAACGCTCGCCGTAAAGCCCGTGCGCGCAGGCACAGAGAACGCACGCAACAGTGCGGAAATTTTCATCATCGTGTGGCCCTCTCAGCGCATGTTCTTCAAGTCTTCCGCCCCTTGGGCGCGGCGCTTTCGTGTCGCTTCGTCGATGGGCTGGGGAACCAGCGTCGCCACAGTCAGGGACGCATCGCCGAAGTACTTGCCGGCCACCGCCTGCACCTGTGCCGGCGTGACCGCCTTCACCTTGTCGAGCATGCGATCGATCTGCCGCCACGAGATGCCCGACATTTCGTTCAGACCGATCTCCATCGCCTGGCCGAACACCGAGTCGCGTTTGTAGATTTGCGAGGCAACGACCTGCGCCTTCACCCGCCCAAGTTCCGCCGCGGTCACACCATGCGCCGCAATATCGGCCACCTGCGCGCGAAGCGCTTTCTCGAGCTGCTCAGGCGTCTTGTCCTTCGCGGGGGTGCCGTCGAGAAGGAAGAATTGCGGGCCACGGCCCACGCCATCGTAGTTGGCACCAACATCGTTCGCGATGCGTTGCTCGCGCACGAGACGGCTCGTCAGACGCGCATTGCCATAGCCGTCGAGCACGGCAGCGAGCACCTGCAACGCATAGACGTCGTCGTCCTTTTCGACGTCGGTCAGACGGGGCGCACGCCACGCGAGCATCACGTGTGGATTCTCGGCCGGCGCTTTCACGAACACCCGGCGCACGCCGAGTTGTGCCGGCTCGTTCTGAGGACGCCGATCGGGCAACGCATGCGGCTTGAGCGAGCCGTAATAGGTCTCGGCGAGTTGCTTGACCTGCGCGGGATCGACATCGCCGCTCACGACCACCACCGCATTGTTCGGCGCATACCAGCGCGCATACCAGTCGCGTGCGTCCTGGACGGTCATGTGCTGAAGGTCGTCCATCCAGCCGACGATTGGGCGACGATAGGGATTGGCAACGAGCGCCGAGGCCATCAGTTGCTCGTAGAGCAATGCGCGCGGCTGATCGTCCGTGCGCAGCCGGCGCTCCTCCATGACCACCTGAATCTCTTTGGCGAACTCGTCGCCGGAGAGCGTGAGGTTGGCCATGCGGTCGGCCTCGAGACGCATCATCTCCGGCAGACGCGACTTCTCCGTCTGCTCGAAGTAGCCGGTGTAGTCCTTGCTGGTGAACGCATTTTCGCGGCCACCCAGCGCCGCCACCTGACGCGAAAACTGGCCCGGCCCGACAGCCTTGGTGCCCTTGAACATCATGTGTTCGAGCACGTGGGCCACACCTGTCGTGCCGTTGAATTCGTCGAGCGAGCCCGCGCGATACCAAACCACATGGGCCACCGTCGGTGCCCGGTGGTCTTCGCGCACGATCAGCCGCAACCCGTTCGATAACGTGAATTCCGACGTGTTATCCGCCGTTTTGCTGCCGGCGGTGTCGGCCGCCTGGCTCAGGCATGCCACACTGGCCAGGATGAGTCCGGCCAAGGTATGTCGCCAGCGCATGGTTCCCGTCATGGATCCCCTTTCGCCCGTCACGGACGTTGATTCGCGTCTGATAAAATACGTCGCATTTCCCGCGTCGGAAATCACGACCCGCCCATTGTAGGGCGTTTTGTGCGACGCGAATGGCAAGACAAATCACAGACGCACGCTGACCGCGTGCGCCCACGTCGAGTTCTTCACCCCATGTTCAGTTTCTTCAAGCGCTTCAAGTCGGGCGGTAACAAAGCCGCCGAGACGAGTCCCGCATCGACCGAATCCCTCGCGTCCGACGCGCTGGCGCCATCGCCGGAAATCCCGGAAACGCCCGCTTCGCCAAGCTTGCCGGTCGAAGACGCTGCAGCGAAGGCCGACATCGCACCGGCCGTCGTGCCCGCTAGCGTGCCGGCCGAAGCCGCGCAGGCACCCACCGCACCCATCGACGCCGCGCCCCCGCCCGTCACCCCGGTCCAAAATGCGGTGCCGTCCGAACCGGCGCAGGCGAATGTCCCATCGCTCATCACGCCGGCGCAGTCCGCGCCCACGTTTGCGCCGCAAATCGCGCCCGAACAGGCGGAACTGGCGGAACCCGTCGAGCCGATTGAGCCCATTGCGCCGATATCGTCGATCGAGCCGGCCGCACCGCCCCCGGCCGTCGTTGTCAAGGATGCCCACGGCGACGCCATCGGCGAGATCGTCGCGGCCCCGGCCCAAGCCCCGGCCGCCAAGCGCTCCTGGCTCACGCGCCTGAAGGCGGGACTGTCGAAGACGAGCGCCGGTCTCACGGGCATCTTCATCGGCGTGAAAGTCGACGAGAACCTGTTCGAGGAACTGGAAGACGCGCTGCTGATGAGCGACGCCGGCGTGGAAGCCACGGCTTTCCTGATCGGCGCCCTGCGCAAGAAGGTCAAGACTGACCGGCTGACCGAAGGCGAGCAGGTCAAGCGCGCGCTGCACGATCTGCTGGTCGAATTGCTGCAGCCGTTGGAACAGAGCCTGGTTCTCGGTCGCGAGTCGCCGATGGTCGTGATGATCGCGGGCGTGAACGGCGCAGGCAAGACGACAAGCATCGGCAAGCTCGCCAAACACTTCCAGCACTACGGCCAGTCCGTGCTGCTCGCCGCCGGCGACACCTTCCGCGCGGCGGCACGAGAACAACTGGCGATCTGGGGCGAGCGCAACAACGTCGCCGTCGTCTCACAGGAGAACGGCGACCCGGCCGCCGTCGTGTTCGACGCTGTGACTGCCGCACGCGCGCGCAAGATCGACATCGTGATGGCCGACACCGCTGGCCGACTGCCCACACAATTGCATCTGATGGAAGAGTTGAAGAAGATCAGGCGCGTGTTGGGCAAAGCTGCCGAGGGCGCACCGCACGAGGTGCTGCTCGTGATCGACGCCAACACGGGACAAAACGCGCTCACGCAGGTCAAGGCGTTCGACGACGCGCTGCAACTCACCGGCCTCATCGTGACAAAGCTCGACGGCACGGCCAAGGGCGGCATTCTCGCCGCCATTGCGCGTCAGCGTCCGGTGCCGGTGTACTTCATCGGCGTGGGCGAAAAGGTCGAGGATCTGCAGCCGTTCTCGGCGCGCGAATTCGCCGACGCCTTGCTCGGCTAACTCAGCCGACTCAGTCAAGCGCATCCGCCGGCCACACTGCCAACGGCCCGCCCGCATCACGCGGCGGGCCGTTACCTTTTCCGGCGACGCAAGACAGCGCCGCCCGATAACAACGCATTACCACTGCTGCGCGACGAGTCCTGCGCAGAGCCCCCACATCATCATGCCGACGATCCCATCGAGGATCTGCCATGCTCGCGCGCGCGCAAACAGCGGCGCAAGCAACCGGGCGCCATAGCCGAGCGTGGTGAACCACAAAACGGAGGCGGTCATCGCGCCCACGGCAAACCACGCATTCCCGGGCGGCACCTCGCGCGCGCCGATGCCGCCCAACAGAATCACCGTGTCGAGATAAACGTGCGGATTGAGTAACGAGAGCATCAACACGAGCACGAACGCTCGCTGCCAGGTCATGTCCTGCGTAGCCGCGCGGCTGCCGTCGGCCTGCAAGGCGCCCGCACCGCGCAACGCGGCACGCCACGCGCGCAGACCGTACCAGAACAGAAACGCGGCGCCGCCCCACGTCACGGCCGTCAGGAAGCGCGGATAGGCGGCGATCAAACCGCCCATGCCCGCGACCCCCGCCGCAATCAAGACCATGTCGCAAATTGCGCAGACAGCCACGACCACGCCGACATGGCGTCGAAGAATGCCCTGACGCAGCACAAACGCATTCTGCGCGCCAATGGCCATGATGAGGCTGGCGCCCAGCGCCATGCCCCGCCAGAACGCGGGATCAACCATCGTGTGGCTTACTCGGCGTCGGGTTGCGCTTCGGGCGCGGCGCGGCGGAAGGCGTCAAGTGTCAGGCAGTGCGCGTTGACGGCGGCAATTCGCGGGAAGCGCGTCATGTCTACCTTGAATCGGTTCGCGTTGTAGACCTGCGGCACGAGGCAGCAATCCGCGAGCGTCGGGGTGTCGCCAAAGGTGAACCTGCCGTGCGGCGACTGCGCCGCCAGGCGGGCTTCCAGCGCCGTGAAACCCTCCACGACCCAGTGGACATACCACGCATCTTTCTGCGCGTCGGTCACCCCCAGGTCGTGCTTGAGGTAACGCAGCACGCGCAGGTTGTCGATCGGGTGGATGTCCGCGGCGATGTCGAGCGCCAGTGCCCGCACCTGAGCGCGCGCCACCGGGTCGGCCGGCAGCAGCGCAGGCGTCGGATGCACGTCTTCGAGATACTCGATGATGGCCAGCGATTGATGAAGGTTCACACCCTCGTCGACGAACGTCGGCACCAATCCGTTGACGTTGAGCGCAAGGTACGCCGGTTTGCGCTGCTCGCCGCCCTCGCGCACCAGATGCACCGGCACGGTCTCGTAATCGAGGCCCTTCAAATTCAGGGCGATCCGCACGCGATACGCGGCGGAACTGCGGAAATAGCTATACAGCGTGGACATGGCTGACCTCGGAGGCGAGATTGGGGAAGGCGCGGCGCCGGCGTCAAGCCTCAGGGGCCGCGTCTGAACACGAAATGGTACTTCAAGCGCTGGTCGCGATGACACTTGATTGCGTATGATGGATGGATATCCGGCGGCAGGATCACAGCGGCTCGCCCGTCCCCTGCACCGCCCCCGCGACCCCAACACCGACGTGCCATGACCTCTGCCGCTCCTTTCGCCTGTGCACCGCTGCTCAAAATCATCGCTCGCGGGGCGAAAGGCGCACGGGCACTCAACGCCGACGAGACGCGTACCCTGTTCGACGCCATCCTCGCCGGCCGCGTGGCCCCGGCTGAGCTGGGCGGGGTTCTGATCGCCTATCGCATCAAGGGGGAAACGCCGGTCGAACTGCGCGCGATGCTCGACGCCGCACACGCGACATTTACGCCGCTCATCGCCCCCACCGACGCCCCGCCACCGGTGCTGCTGCCCAGTTACAACGGCGCGCGCAAGCAACCGAACCTCACGCCGCTGCTTGCCTTGCTGCTCGCCCGCGAGGGGATTCCGGTACTCGTGCACGGTCAGCATCACAGCGGCGCGAATCGCGTGGGCTCCCAGGCGATCTTTACCGCACTGGGTCATGCCGCCTGTCAATCGGCGACCGAGGCCGAGGCGGCACTGCGAACGCGTCGTGTCGCCTATCTGCCGATTGCGGCGCTTTCCCCGGCGCTGGAGCGACTGCTGGAGATGCGTTCGGCGCTGGGTGTTCGCAACTCCGGCCACACCGTGGTGAAGTTGTTGCAGCCGTTTGCCGGTCCCGCGTTGCGGCTCGTGAATTACACGCACCCGGAATATCGCGAAACGCTCAGTGAGATGTTTGCCGACGCGGCCAACAGTCCGGCGCCGGGCGTGCTGCTCGCGCGGGGCACGGAAGGTGAACCGGTCGCGGATGCGCGCCGTCAGGCCGCCATCGACGGCTTTTCGGATGGGGCTTACCAACTTTGGCAGGAAGCGGAAGACGGCGCGACGGGCACGCCGCCGATGCTCCCGGCGGCCGACGCACCGGCAACCGCGCGGTGGATTGAAGCGGTGCTGGCCGGCACCGTTGCCGTGCCCGCGCCGATCGCCCGGCAAGTCGAGGTGATTCGTCAGGCACTGGGGCGCATCCAATAGAAAGCCGTCGCACGCGCTCCAGCGACGCTCGAGCGCAACGGCGAGGCCCCCCCCTGGACTTCGACGCCCCGCACCCGAACACAATCAATAATTTTCGGAACAATTCATTCCGAAATTAATCAAATATGCTGTTTTGAGGCACATATCCAGCGAGTGCCAGGGGAACGCGGGGCCTAATCGGCCTGACGAAATACTGGCGATTCAGTCGGTCGACGCCATGCGAGTCGCCTGCCACGAAATGAGGTGCCATTCGTTGGCCTCAAGCACGTGCACCGCCGTATAAGCCATTTGCGACTCGAGCGAGCCGGTGGCGGTTTCCAGTTCGACCTTCAGCTTGCCCGTGACGACCACGGTGTCGCCGAACTGGCGCAGTTCCTGTGCGCGGATATCGATGTCGAGGTAACGACGGCGGCCCGAGGTGAGCGCGTCGAGAAATTCGCGTTTGCTTTCGCGTTTGCCATTCGAATGAACGTAGTGGAGACCGTCGGCCAAGAGGGCGTCGAGTTGTTCGACGTCCCCTTCGACCATCGCGTCAAAGCGCGCCGACTCGCGTTCGCGTACCGCGTCAATTTGCTTCTCCGCCATGTCGACCTCCCGTCGTCTTCGCCCCAAACGCGCGCGGCTTGGGTTGCAATTTACACCATCCGCGTGACGTTTGCGCCAGTGACTTTCCCCGTTTGATGGGGGGTGCTGGAAAACCCCGAGATTGCGGAAACTTCCCGCCCGGTAAGGGTTCTAACGTCTTTAGCACTCATTCGAAGAGAGTGCTAAAATGCTTTCCAGAGGCTAACCAGGAGTCTGCCACTTGAGTACTGCCGCCACTTTGCATCCGACGACGCCGGCCACCGGCACGGCGCCGACTTCGCGAGCCCTTGCGTTTGCCCCGTCTGCATTGATGCTGCCGGGCAGTCTGGGCAATATCGAAAGCTATATTCAAGCCGTCCATCGTATTCCGCTGCTTACCGCCGAGGAAGAGCAGTCGCTTGCCAAGCGTCTGCGCGAGAACGACGACCTCGAAGCCGCCCGTCAGCTCGTGCTCTCGCACCTGCGCCTGGTGGTGTCGATCGCGCGTAACTACCTCGGCTACGGTCTGCCGCACGCCGACCTGATCCAGGAAGGCAACATCGGCCTGATGAAAGCCGTCAAGCGCTTCGATCCGACCCAGGGGGTGCGACTCGTGTCGTACGCCATGCATTGGATCAAGGCCGAGATTCACGAGTATGTGCTGCGCAATTGGCGCACGGTCAAGGTTGCGACGACCAAGGCCCAGCGCAAGCTGTTCTTCAATCTGCGCAGCCAGAAGCAAGGCCTGCAGGCGTTCACGCCGGACGAGATCGATCAGGTCGCCCGCGATCTGAACGTCAAGCGCGAAGACGTCGTCGAGATGGAAACGCGCATGTCGGGCGGCGATATCGCCCTCGAAGGGCATAGCGACGACAGCGACAGCGCAAGCTTCGCCCCCATCGCGTATCTGGCCGACTCGCACCAGGAGCCGACCGCCGTGATCGCCGCACGCGAGCGCGACCGTCTGCAAAGCGATGGCCTGCAAACGGCCCTCGGCCGTCTCGACGCACGCAGCCGCCGCATCATCGAAGCGCGCTGGCTGTCGGTGGCCGACGACGGCAGCGGCGGCGCCACGCTGCACGAGCTGGCAGACGAATTCGGCGTGTCTGCCGAGCGCATCCGTCAGATCGAAGTCGCCGCAATGAAGAAGATGAAGGGCGCGCTGCAAGCCTCGGCGTAACACCTCGATCGGATTGTCGACGGCAATGCGACACGTTGCCACACGACATCGCCGGCACCGAAACCCCGTGAGATCCACGGGGTTTTTTTATTGGACTTCGAAAGTTCGCGCTTCATTTGCGTCGAACTTGATGCATCGCAATGTCGTCGGCGAGCGCGGTCGATAGAATCAATCTGTCTGTACGTGGCCATGCTACGTGCGAAGGACGGCCCGGGGGCCGTTCGCTGCGCCGGACCCGTGTTTCGAATCCGCATCGAACTGGCGTCGTCGGCGTGTCATCCGCCCCCGCGCCGCGGTTTGACATTTTCAAGCGATGAGGCAAAATGCGGCGAAAGTCGACGCGGTTTCCGACACAACGACTTTCGACGCCAGGAGCCGTCACGGATGGACACCCACTCTCCTAGCAGTCTGAAGCCTCCCGCCACGGCCGCGCCTGTCGCGGCGTCGCGTCCTGCCATCGCCGCCCTGCGTGCCTGGGCGATGCAGCGCTGGCGCAACCGCCCGTCCCGCTTCATGTTCGAAATCCTGATCGTCCTCGCGATCAAGGTAGCACTCCTTTTCATCCTGAAGCACGCGTTCTTCGACGCTCCGATGGCCAAGCACATGCAATTGCCGCCGGATGTCGTGGCGCGCGCCCTGATCGGGCCGCAAGCCGTCGAAGCGCCATCCCCCACCCCAAGTCAAGGTGTCCGCCATGATCAGTAGCGAAGTCGTTGACCTCTCGCGCCTGCAGTTCGCCATAACGGCGTTGTATCACTTCCTGTTTGTCCCGCTCACCCTGGGCCTGTCGTGGCTGCTTGTCATCATGGAATCGGTCTACGTGATGACCGGCAAGCCGATCTACAAGGACATGACCCAGTTCTGGGGCAAGCTCTTTCTGATCAACTTCGCGATGGGCGTGACCACCGGCCTCACGCTCGAATTCCAGTTTGGCACCAACTGGGCGTACTACTCGCACTATGTGGGCGACATCTTCGGCGTGCCACTTGCGATTGAAGGCCTGATGGCGTTCTTTCTCGAAGCCACGTTCGTCGGCCTGTTCTTCTTCGGCTGGAACAAGCTCTCGCGCATCGGCCACCTGGCCACCACGTTCGCGGTGGCACTGGGCTCGAACCTCTCGGCGTTGTGGATTCTCGTGGCCAACGGCTGGATGAACAATCCGGTCGGCGCGCACTTCAACTACGAGACCATGCGCATGGAGTTGACCAGTATCTGGGACGTGATCTTCAACCCCGTGGCCCAGGTGAAGTTCGTGCACACGCTCTCGGCCGGCTACGTCACCGCCGCCATGTTCGTGCTCGGCATCTCGGCCTGGTACCTGCTCAAGCGCCGTGACGTGCCGTTCGCGCTGCGCTCCTTCGCCGTCGCGGCCGGCTTTGGTCTGGCCTCGACGCTGTCGGTCATCGTGCTGGGCGACGAATCGGGCTACACCACGGGCGAAGTGCAGAAGGTCAAGCTCGCCGCCATCGAAGCGGAATGGGAGACGGCCAAGCCGCCTGCATCGTTCACGCTGTTCGGCTTCCCGAACCAGAAGGAAGCGCGCACGGACTATGCGGTGAAGATTCCCTGGGCGATGGGCCTGATCGCCACGCGCTCGATCGACACGCCGGTGATCGGCCTCACGCAATTGCGCGACGAACACGAGGAGAACATCCGGCGCGGCATGCTCGCCTTCGCGGCCCTCGAGAAGCTGCGCGGCGGCGACACGTCGCCGGCCATGCACGCCGAGTTCGACAAATACAAGGACGATCTCGGCTACGGTCTGCTGCTCAAGAAGTACACGCCGAACGTCGTCGACGCCACGCCTGAGCAGATCCGCCTGGCCGCCAACGATACGATTCCGGCCGTCGCGCCCGTGTTCTGGTCGTTCCGCGTCATGGTCGCGCTGGGCTTCCTGTTCCTGTTCACGTTCCTCTGGGCGTTCTGGCTGTGCGCACGTCGTCGTCTGCTCAAGCCTCGCTCGGCGTGGTTCCTGCGCTGGACGGTGTGGGCGATTCCGCTGCCGTGGATCGCCATCGAATTCGGGTGGATCGTCGCCGAGATGGGGCGTCAGCCGTGGACCATCGCCGGCGTGCTGCCGACCCACCTTTCGGTCTCGTCGCTCTCGGCAACCGACCTGTACCTGAGCCTCGCGGGCTTCATCATCTTCTACACCGCGTTGCTCATCGTCGAAATGTTCCTGATGGTGAAGTACGTCAAGCTCGGCCCGTCGTCGCTGCACACCGGCCGCTATCACTTCGAGACCGAAGGGACCGACGGCGCGGCCATGGTTGGCAAGCGTCCGACGGCTTCGGTCTGATCGTCAGGGAGACACCACATCATGATGATCGATTACACCGTACTCAAGCTGGTCTGGTGGGTGCTCATCGGCGTACTGCTGATCGGCTTCGCCTTCTTCGACGGGTTCGACATGGGCACGGCCACGCTGCTGCCCTTCCTGGGCAAGACCGACGCGGAGCGCCGCGTCATCATCAATACGGTCGCGCCCACCTGGGAAGGCAACCAGGTCTGGTTCGTGACGGCGGGCGGCGCCATGTTCGCCGCCTGGCCGCTCGTCTACGCGGCGGCGTTCTCGGGCTTGTACTGGGCGCTGCTGCTCGTGCTCTTCGCGTTGTTCCTGCGCCCGGTCGGCTTCGACTACCGCAACAAACTGCCGAGCGCACGCTGGCGCAATTCGTGGGACTGGGCGCTGTTCGCCGGCAGCGTGGTGCCGTCGCTGGTGTTCGGCGTGGCCTTCGGTAACTTGCTGCTCGGCCTGCCGTTCTCGTTCGACGACACCATGCGCTCCACGTACACCGGCTCGTTCTGGGCGCTGCTCAATCCGTTCGCGCTGCTGTGCGGCCTCGTGAGCCTGCTGATGCTGCTCACGCACGGCGCGGCCCATCTGCGCATGAAGGCCGATCCGATCGTGGCCGAACGTGCCGGACGCATCATGCGCCTCACCGCGCTGGGCACGCTGCTGCTGTTCCTCGTGGCGGGCGTGCTCGTCGCCACGCATGTCGACGGTTTCGCCATCACGAAGATGGCCGCGACCGACTCGCCGGCCAACCCGCTCCTGAAGCAGGTCACGACGGGGCCCGGCCTTTGGCTCTCGAACTATCAGACGTACCCGTGGATGATGGCGGCACCGATCGTTGCCTGTTTGTGCGCCCTGCTCGCGGCCCTGCTGGCGACCAGCCGGGCCTACGCGTGGACGTTCGTCGTCACTGGCCTGATGATGGCTGGCATCATCCTCACCGCGGGCTTCTCGATGTTCCCGTTCGTGATGCCCTCGGCTACTGTGCCCGGCAACAGCCTGACGGTCTGGGACGCCACCTCGAGTCAGCTCACGCTGCAAATCATGCTCATCGCCGTCGTCGTCTTCCTGCCCATCGTCCTGCTCTACACCGGCTGGGTGTATCGCGTGATTCGTGGACGCGTGACGATCGAGACGGTCAACGACAACCCGCACACGATGTATTGATCAAGGAGTCGCGACATGTGGTACTTCTCTTGGATTCTCGGCCTCGGCCTCGCGCTCGCGTTCGGCATCATCAATGTGATGTGGTTCGAAGCGCATGACGACCTCGAACGCCGCAGTCAGGAAGGCAATGGCCCCTGAGCGCTCCCGCTCGGGGCCGGGTCGGCAGAAGTGAAAATCGCGCCCCTCAGGGCGCGATTTTTTTGTACGCCACGCGCGATGCCGACTCAGCTCAGCAACGTGTGCAGATCCTTGGCCATCGCATCGACCGATTCGTCGGGACGCATGAACAGGCGCAACTGACCGCTCGGGTCGAAGACATAGATGCCCGCGGTATGGTCGATGGTGTAGTTGGTCGGCGTGGAGCCTTCCACCTTGTTCACCACGACGCGGAACGACTGGGTAACGGCCTTGAGCGCCGCATCGTCGGCCGGACGCAGCCCCACGAACGTCGGGTTGAACGCAGGCGCATACTGCCCCATCAGTTCCGGCGTATCGCGCTGCGGATCGACGGTCACGAATACGACCTGCACGCGTTGCGCGTCCGGACCGAGCTTCTGCATGACCTGATTGAGCTGCGCCATCGTGGTCGGGCAAACGTCTGGGCAATGCGTGTAGCCGAAGAACAGCACCACCGCCTTGCCCTTATAGTCGGCGAGCGTGCGCGTCTTGCCCTGCGGATCCTGCAGCGAGAAGTTTTGTGCAAACGCCTTGTTGCCGGTGATATCGAGACTCTGGAACGTCGGGCCGTCGTTGCCGCAGGCGGCGAGCAGCACGGTGAGTCCCATCAGCAACAGCGCGCGACGCAACCAGATGACAGCCAGATTCATGAACGAATGCCCCAAAAACGGATGAAAAAATGCGTCGCGCAAAGACAACAGGCGCGCCGGCCAGGAATACCGTAACGCGCCTGTCATCGTGACTCAAACGACTGTGGACCACGAACCCGTGACTGCAACGCCAACGGCAAGGGCTTAGCCGAGCAGGAAGATCTGAACGTAATGATCCACCAGCAGTGCGGCAAACAGCAGCGACAGGTAGATGATCGAGTAGCGGAACATCGATCGCGAGAGCGCATCGGAATAGTGGCGCCACAGCTTGATCGCGTAGCCGAGGAAGATGCCCGAGAGCACGACCGCCGAAATCAGGTACACGTAACCGCTCATGCGATGCGCGAACGGTAGCAGGGACACCGCAAAGAGCACCACACTGTAGAGCAGGATTTGCAGACGCGTGTATTTCTCGCCGTGCGTGATCGGCAGCATGGGCAGCCCCGAATTCACATAATCCTGACGGCGATAGAGCGCGAGCGCCCAGAAATGTGGCGGCGTCCAGACGAAGATGATGAGCACCAGTATCCAGGCATCCGCCGGCACGGCGCCGGTGGCCGCGGCCCAGCCGAGCGCCGGCGGCATGGCCCCCGACGCGCCGCCGATCACGATGTTCTGGGGCGTGGACGGCTTGAGGATGATGGTATAGATCAGCGCATAGCCGACGAATGTGGCCAATGTGAGCCACATCGTCAACGCATTGGTAAACGTATAGAGCACCGCCATGCCGGCTGCGCCGAGGATCGTCGAGAAGACGATGATCTGCCACGGCGCGATCTCGCCACGAGCGGACGGCCGCCACGCCGTGCGGCGCATCAGCGCGTCGACGCGTTGCTCGATCAGGCAATTCACGGCGAAGGCGGATCCAGCCAGCAGCCAGATACCGAGGGTGCCGCCGATCAGCACCTGCAGCGGCACCATGCCCCGCGTGGACAGGAACATGCCGATCACGGCGCAGAACACGGCGAGCTGCGTCACACGGGGCTTGGTCAATGCCCAGTATTGTGCGATACGGCTCGCCGGCGGATGGGGAAGGGTCGTGCTTTTCATACACTCAGAGGCAATGCGCTACGCCGAGCCAGTCGGGGCGCCGGCGAGTGGAGCGGCAGCCGGCTGCGCTGCTGGGAGGGGCTTCTGGCAGGCCGGAAGGTCATCAGCCTGATCGCTCAGGCGGGCCGCCATTAACGCCGTTTTGGCGGCGCGGATGCGGAAGTTTAACATAACGAGCAATAGCAGCAGGATCGCCGCCCCGCCATTGTGGGCGATGGCGTTGAGCAGCGGCCATTGGAAAACGATGTTCGACAATCCGGTCGCGAATTGCACGAACACCAGGATCAATACCAGGATCGATGGCTTTCTGAGCGCGGCAAAACGTCGCAACCGGCTCGCCAGCCAGGCCAGATACGCCACCACCACCACCGCGAACGTGCGGTGCACCCAATGGATCGCGACCAGCGCGTCCATGGGAATCACCTCGCCACCGGCCGTTTTCCCCAGCGCGCGCCAGAGCCTGAAGCCGTTATGGAAGTCCATCGGCGGCACCCATTGGCCCTGACACGTCGGGAAATCGGTACAGGCAAGCACTGCGTAGTTGGTGCTCACCCATCCACCGAGCGCGATCTGGAACACCAGCAACACCAGTCCGAAGAGTGCGGCCCAGCGCCAGCGCAGCGCGCCGGGGTCGGCCGCCACGCTGGCGAGCGGCATCTGGCGCGATGCCAACCAAACGAGCGACGCCAATAAAGTGAGCGCCAACATCAAATGTGTCGAGACGATCACTGGCTGAAGCTTCATCGTGACGGTCCAGGCGCCGAACGCACCCTGCACGCAAACGAGCACAAACAGCCAGGTGGCGAGCCAGGGTGACTGCTTCAGTTCGCGTCGCTTCACCCAGGCCGTCACCATCAGCGCAATGATGAGCACGCCCACGGCCATGGCAAAGTAGCGGTGAACCATCTCGATCCACGCCTTGACGAACGTCACCGGACCGCTCGGCAGCAGCAACTGCGCGGCATGAATGTCCGCATGGGCGGCGAACGGCGACGACGTGCCGTAGCAGCCCGGCCAGTCAGGACACCCGAGCCCCGAATCCGTGAGCCGCGTGAAGCCGCCGAACATGATCAGGTCGAGCGTGAGAAAGGTCGTTACCCAGGCCAGTTTGCGGTATTTGTTCGCGTCGCGGCGCAGCAGCACCCAGCCCAGCGGCAGCACCGCGATACACAGGCCGATAAAGCCCAGTTCCAGAAGGTAAAGCATCGGTTTTACGTCAGGTCTTCGTCATGTCCGGTGCGCCATTGCACACGGTCTCGTTGCGGTTGTCGGGTCTCGCCCCTCAACCCGTTCCCGACCACTTGAGCAGACGCGACAGATCGCGCTTGATCTTGCTCGGGTCGGCGTGCTTCGGGAACGCCATCATCAGGTTGCCCAGCGGATCGACCAGATAGATGTGGTCGCTCACCTGGGTGCCGTCCTGCGTTGGCAGCCAGGCGGCCAGTGCGGCAGGATCGACGCGCAGACGGCGCGTGTCCGGATACGCGCTGTCGATTTTCTGCGGCACGGAGGCGGCATCCGTCACCAGCCAGAGCGTTTCCACGCGCGTGCGCTCATTGCCCTGCAACACGCGAATCTGCCGCATGTAGAAGAGCTTGCTCACGCAATTCTCGTCGCAAGCGGCCGTGTCCGCGCTGATCATCAGCCACTTGCCTTTGAGCGACGACAGCGGCAGCGTCTGCCCCGTCTCGTCGTCGCGCGCCACCAGCGCGGGCAGCGGACGCTGCGGCTCGATCAGCTTGCCGTAGGCCGACGTGCCGCCCTGCGGCTTGAAGACGTAATACATCAGGTACGCCGCCAACGCCGGCGCCGCACACACGACGAACAGCAGCACCAACATACGCCGCGCTCGGCGTCGCTGCGCCGGGTCGATGGCGGGGCCGTCGGCGTGCCCGGGATTCACCTCTGTACTCATGTTCGCCTCATGCCCGCTTGAAGTGGTTGTCGGGGGACGCCGCCAACCGGCGTCCTCGCCGATACGCCAGACGCAAGCCCAGCAGCGCGAGCACCAGCGACATGCCGGCCCACTGCGCCATATACCCGTAGTTGCGATCCGCCCCGCTGGCCGGCGCAGGCCAGTCGCGCAACAGATGATCGCCCGTGTCGTTCGTTTGCATGATCACGAACGGCTGCAGCGGCAGCGCCGATTCGCGCGCGTAATCCGCCACGTCGAGGTTCTGGCGAATCGTCATCCCCGGCGCAGAACCGCCTTTGCCCAACTCGAACGCCCGCGACGGGTCCGGCTGCGCCAGGCCTTCGATGGTGACGTCACCGGCTGGGGTCGCGTACGGCATGATCGACGTGCGATCGCGCAAATCGCGGGGCAACCATCCCCGATTGACGAGCACCACGTGATCCGGTGCGATCTGCAGCGCCATCACCACATAGAAACCGGGCAGTTCGTTGCGGGGACGATTGTCCAGGTACACCACGCGGTTCTGCAGGAAGCGTCCCGTGACGCGCACGCGCCGGTTCGCCACGTCACCGAGCGTGTAAGCCTGTGCACCCAGCACGAGTACCGGCGCGTGTTCGGCCTGCTCGATCTGCGCCTGACGCGCCAGACGCATCTGGGCACGATCGTATTGCCACACACCAAGCGCCGCCGTCAGCATCACGGCCAACAGCACCAGCACCGCCGGCACCGGGCGCATACCGCGCAAAAGGGTTTTCAACACATCCATTCCTTGTCTGACATCGCGACGCAGGCGGGCGATCAACACACCGCATTGCAGCGTGCCAGCGCGTGTTCGTTGCCCGATAATGTCGCATCATTGTGATCGGACACATCATGCGCATTATCGTTGCCATCGCCTTCGTCCTGATTCTCGGCAGTCTGGCGTCCGCATTGTTTTTCATGATGCGGGACAAGGGCGGATCGAATCGCACCGTGCATTCGCTCATGGTGCGCGTCGGCCTGTCGGTGACGCTGTTCCTGCTCATCCTGTTCGCCAACTGGATGGGGTGGATTCACAGCACGGGCATACGATACTGAGTCCCGCGCCGCTTCTCTGCGGCAAAACGCCGCACCCCATGCCCACCCCACGGGTTCGATCCACGTCATGCGACGGGTCATCGCGCGGCGTCATGGCTTGCCGGCCGGCGGCGGTCGTGCGACATAAAGCCGCATTGCGTCCGCATCCGCCTCTCGCCTCGTCCATCCCCGCCATCCCGTCCGTCCGGCCGGCCATCGAGCCGTGAAAGCGCGTGCCGGGCGCGGCCTCGCCTCGCTGCCCTCGCCTCAGCCCCCGCCATCACTGCAAAAGGAAACGCCGCCGGAATCCGGCGGCGTTCCCCCGATGCACAGACGGCTGTCGGCGTCAGAGCCAGTAGACCACCACGTACAGTCCCAGCCACACCACGTCGACGAAGTGCCAGTACCACGCGGCGCCCTCGAAGCCGAAGTGATGCTCCGGTGTGAAGTGCCCCTTCATCATGCGCACCATCATGACGGTCAGCATGATCGCGCCCAACATCACGTGAAAGCCGTGGAAGCCGGTGAGCAGGAAGAACGTCGAGCCATACACGCCCGAGGTCAGCTTCAGGTTCAGCTCGGTGTAGGCATGGTGATACTCGTACGCCTGGAAGCCCAGGAACGTGAAGCCCAACGCGACGGTGGCGAACAGCCAGAAAATCGCGCGGGCGCGATGGTTGGCGCGCAGCGCGTGGTGCGAGATCGTCAGCGTGACGCCCGAGGTCAAGAGCAGTGCCGTATTGAGCGTGGGGATCGGCCACGGGCCCATCGTCTCGAAAGCGTCCACCACGCCGGCCGGGCCGGCGTTCGGCCACACGGCGCTGAAGTCGGGCCAGAGCAGCTTGTTGTCGAGATCGCCGAGCCACGGCATCGCCAGGGTGCGGGCGTAGAACAGTGCGCCGAAAAACGCCGCGAAGAACATCACCTCGGAGAAGATGAACCAGCTCATGCCCCAGCGGTAGGACGCGTCGATGCGCTTGCCGTACAGGCCGCCCTCGGACTCGGCAATCGAGTCGCCGAACCAGCTACGCAGCACCCACAGTACCCACAGCAGGCCGGCCAGCGCCGTCCACGGGGCCCACGGTTGTCCATTGACCCACGCGGCCGCCGAGCCGAGCACCACCAGCAGGCCGACACTGCAGCTCACAGGATGGCGCGACGGGGCCGGCACGAAGTAGTAAGGCGCCGTTTGGTGTTGACCACTCATTCTTATCTCTCCAGGCTTGGTTCTCTTTGTCGATGCCACTCACGTCGCGAGCCGAATGGCGAGCTTCGCCAGCAATACCAGCGCCACGACGAACAGGATGCCTCCGATCAGCCCCGCGACGATCAGATGCACAGGGTTGAGCTGCGCCATGTCGCGGTCATGATCACGCCCCTTGCGCACGCCGAAAAACGACCAGAACACGGCTTTGATGGTCTGGACGAATGACAGCTTGCGCTGGGTCGCCTCCTTCAAGTCATCCATTGCTGCCCTTGCCTCCCCCCGTCGGTCCTGCGTTCAACTCGCCAGCCTGGGCACCGGTTGCGGTATCCGCGCGCGGACTGACGTCGTTCTTGCCGAGATCGAAAAAAGTATAGGACAGCGTAATCGTATTCACATCCTTGGGCAGCTTCGTGTCCACCACGAAGACCACCGGGTATTCCTTGGCCTCTCCGGCCTTGAGTGTCTGCTGCGTAAAGCAGAAGCACTCGATCTTCTTGAAGTAGCTCGCGGCCAGCGCCGGCGCATAGCTGGGAATCGCCTGTGCACGCACCTCATGCGACTGCTGATTCGCCACTTCGTACTCGATGGTCGCGATCTGCCCCGGATGCACCGTCAGACTGCTCTTCGCCGGCTTGAAGCGCAACGGGCCCTGGGCATTGGCGTCGAACTCGACGGTGATCGTGCGGCTTTCGTCGACCTGCGAATTGCGAGCGGTGATCTCGGTCGCGCGATCGCCCAACTGGTTGATACCCACCAGATTGCAGAACGCCCGGTAGAACGGCACCATGGCGTAACCGAAGCCAAACATCACCACGACCATCAGCAGAAGCTTGCTGAAGGTGCGCACATTGATTCGTCGCAAACCGCTCATATTCGCCTTGCCGGTTCCCCGCTTGACGGCCGTCAGTCCTCCGATGCCGTCGGTTGCCGTGTGCTGCCGTGAACCGGCTTCTCGTACCGAGCGTCCCGTCGGTGCGACGGGACGTCCGGATCAGATGCCGCCCACCAGCTTGACCTTGATCATCACCCCGAAGAAGAACACCAGCACGACGGAGCCCAGGATCAGCCCCGTGCGCAGGTTCTTCGCGCGTTGCTCGCGAGTCGCAGCCATGATCAATGCACCTTCGGCGGCGTCTCGAACGTATGGAACGGCGCCGGGCTCGGCACCGTCCACTCGAGGCCCTCCGCACCATCCCACGGCTTCGCTTCGGCCGCCGGGCCGCTGCGCCACGTCGGCAGCGCCACGAAGAACAGGAAGTACACCTGCATCAGGCCGAAGGCGAACGCGCCGATCGTCGCCACCTGGTTGAAATCCGTGAACTGCGCCGGGTAGTCCGCATAGCGACGCGGCATGCCGGCCAGCCCCAGGAAGTGCATCGGGAAGAACGTCACGTTGAACGAGATGAGCGTTCCCCAGAAGTGGAATTTGCCACGCCACTCGTTGTACATGTGGCCTGTCCACTTCGGCACCCAGTAATAGAACCCTGAGAAGAGCGCAAAGAGCGAACCGGCCACGAGCACGTAGTGGAAGTGCGCCACCACGTAGTAAGTACCGTGCATCTGGATATCGAGCGGCGCCATGGCGAGCATGAGGCCGGTGAAGCCGCCCATCGTGAACACGAAGAGGAAGCCGATGGCGAAGAGCATCGGCGTCTCGAACGTGAGCGAGCCCTTCCACATCGTGGCAACCCAGTTGAACACCTTCACGCCCGTCGGCACCGAGATCAGCATCGTGGCGTACATGAAGAAGAGCTGGCCCGTGACCGGCATGCCCGTCACGAACATGTGGTGCGCCCACACCATGAACGACAGGATCGCGATCGACGCCGTGGCGTAGACCATCGAGCTATAGCCGAACAGCGGCTTGCGCGAGAACGCCGGAATCACCTGCGAGACGATCCCGAACGCCGGCAGAATCATGATGTACACCTCCGGATGTCCGAAGAACCAGAAGATGTGCTGATACATGACCGGATCGCCGCCGCCCGCCGCGTTGAAGAACGACGTGCCGAAGTGACGGTCCGTGAGCAGCATCGTGATCGCGCCGGCGAGCACCGGCATCACGGCGATGAGCAGATAGGCGGTAATCAGCCACGTCCACACGAACATCGGCATCTTCATCAGCGTCATGCCCGGCGCGCGCATGTTGAGGATGGTCACGATGATGTTGATCGCGCCCATGATCGACGACGCGCCGAGAATGTGCGCGCCGAAGATCGCCAGATCCTGGCCCGGCCCCATCTGCACCGACAGCGGCGCGTACATCGTCCAGCCGGCTGCCGTGGCGCCGCCCGGCACGAGGAACGACGAGAGCAGCAGCAGGCCGCCGACCGGCAGCAGCCAGAAGCTGAAGTTGTTCATGCGCGCGAAGGCCATGTCCGACGCGCCGATCTGCAGCGGGATCATCCAGTTCGCAAACCCCACGAACGCCGGCATGATCGCGCCGAAAATCATCACCAGCCCGTGCATGGTGGTGAGCTGGTTGAAGAACTCCGGACGAATGAACTGCAGGCCCGGTTCGAACAACTCCGTACGGATCATCAACGCCATCACGCCGCCCGAGAGCAGCATGACAAACGAGAAGATCATGTACATCGTGCCGATGTCCTTGTGATTCGTCGCGAACAGCCAGCGACGCCACCCATGCGGATGGTCGTGCGCGTGATCGTCGTGACCCGCCACGTGATCGTGAGCGATGGAACTCATACCCAATCTCCTTCCTCGAACTGGTCGAACGGCACTTAACTGTTCTTCGCTGCGCCAGCGTCGGCAGCCCCTGCGGCCTTGGCCGACTTGTTGCCACGCGCTTCGCGCACCTGTGCCGGCTGAATCACGTCGCCGGTCTTGTTACCCCACGAATTGCGCTCGAATGTGATCACCGACGCAAGCTCAACATCGTTCAGATGCGACCAGTTAGGCATCGCATTCTTGCCATGCAGCACGATGCTGATGTGATCGGCCACCGGTCCGTTCGCGATCTTCGAGCCGTCGAGCGCCGGGAAGGCGCCGCCGCCCTTGCCGTTCGGCTGGTGACACACCGCGCAATTCGACGCGTAGACCTTCTGGCCGCGCTCCATCAACTCCTGCACGGTGTAGGTCTTGTTCGGATCGTCGGCCGACGCGGCCATCAGCTTCTTCTGCGACTCGACCCACGTGTTGTAGTCCGCTTCCGAGACGACCTTCACCACGACCGGCATGAATGCGTGTTCCTTGCCGCACAGCTCGGTGCAGAAGCCGCGATACTCGCCGACCTTTTCAGCCTTGAACCATGTGTCGCGCACGAAGCCCGGAATCGCGTCCTGCTTGATGCCGAAGGCCGGTACGTAGAACGAATGAATGACGTCGTTGGCCGTGGTGATCAGACGCACCTTCTTGTTGACCGGCACGACCATCGGGTTGTCGACTTCCTGCAGATACGTGTTGCTCTTCGGCGACTCCCCGTCGATCTGGCTGCGCGGCGTGGTGAGCGTGGAGAGGAACTTGATGCCCTCGCCGTCGCCCTTGAGGTAGTCATAACCCCATTTCCACTGATAACCGGTGACCTTGATCGTGAGATCGGCGTTGGTGGTGTCCTTCATGGCGACCACGGTCTTCGTGGCGGGCAGCGCCATCAGAATCACGATGATGAACGGCACGACGGTCCAGATCACTTCGACCGTGGTGCTTTCATGGAAATTCGCGGCTTGATGGCCCTTGGATTTGCGGTGCTTGAAGATCGAGTAGAACATCACGCCGAACACGCCGAGGAAGATCACCAGGCAGATGATCAACATCATGGTGTGCAGGCTGTGAAGCTCTTGCGCGAGTTTCGTGACCGGCGGCTGGAAGTTGAGTTCGTTGACGGCCGGCCCCCCGGGCATGTCCGTGACCGCCGCCAGGGCCGGAACGCAGGCGAGCAGCGAGGCGCCCGCAAGGAAGGCCGCCAAGGCGTGTTTCGTTTTTTTCATAGCTTCCTTACCCAAAATTACCATCCAAACCTCCCTGGCGGTCGCCCGAGATTGTCTCCATCTCTCAGGCCTGTTGGGCAAGACAACGGCGCAGCTCGCGCGCAAACGTTTCGCGGCGATGCGGCGCAAGGTAGGCACCGACAGTGACCGAGCGGCTACCCGAGCGCAAGACAATGCGCAAACGCGGCGGCTTCTCGATGTCGATGCGCACCCAGCGGGGATTGAACTCGTACTGCGTCAACCTCTGTGCTGAACGTTGCTCGACCACAAGGCTCACGGGCGACAACCGAATGACCTCGTAATCTGTGGCATGCCGGGCATGAATGACAAACGCAACGCCCACCACGAGCAAGTCCAGGCCTGTGAACGGCAAGACCAACCACCCACCGCGCCACGCCGCAATCAAGGCAACACCCAGCGACACGGCGGCCAACGACAGGTAGAACAGGACAAACTGGCGCGGCGATATCGCGCAGTTGCGCTTGTGCTTCCATTCCTTCGTCACCGAATCGGCATCGGAAGAAGAGGCTGCGAGCATCGCCGTCACCCGTGGGGCATTTTGGGTCTTTCATGTCCGACGGCCGGGAACTTGCTGCGTCCGGGCCGCGACAAACTGCCGCATTATAGAACGCGCCTTCTCCAAGCGACAACATTGATACCGAGTATTTGGCGCACCATAGCATTCTCCTGAACTCATTGATGCAAAAGGGAAATCCGTTTATTCCCCTAGTCTGAAATCGCGACGGCGAAGCGACTACGGGATACTCCCTATGCGTCATCGGTTTGACACATTGCAGCAACGCGACGACTCGTTGCGGTGTCCTGACTACCCGAAGCGCCCCTCGCCAACGACCGTCACCCCACTAGTCCAGCACCGCGTCACGCCAATCGCGCAACGCGGAGCACTCCGGCCGCCTTCGCTGCGATGCGGGATTCGTCCGATATCCGTCAACCGTCGATACGGCACCATGGGGCGCGTGCGACGTTATGTCGCGCCCTGAGGCGGCGCGCCGCGGCGGCTGCACGGCGGATGCGCGCCGGCCCCTTGGCGACCCTCGATGCGCGCGACGATACAACGCGTGCTAAAACCGAAACCTGTTCCCCACCTCGCCATGCCATGCGTGCCACGCGTTGCGTCACTCCCCGCTCGTTTGCCGACGGTCTGAGCGCCTTGCGCTCCGCCACCGACTTCGATGCCTTGTGCGCCCTGCTGCAAACGTTGTGCGGCTCGCTCAGCCACCGTTATTTCAGCTATCGCGGACATTTCCCTCTGCCAGGCGGGAAACGGGCAACGCCTCGACTCGGCAACTTGCCGCAGGCGTGGCAAGCGCACTACGACGCTCAGCGCTACGCGAACGTCGATCCGGTGCTGGCGCGCGCCAGCCGGCAACTCACCCCCGTCGAATGGACGCCAACGCTCTATACATCGCCCGATGCCCGGCGGCTGCTTCGCGAACAGCGCGCCGCGGGCATGCGCTACGGAGTGACGTATCCGGTATTCACGCCGTCGGGCGCGTCGGGCATGTTAAGCCTCTCATCGACCCGCCCGCCTCCCTGCTATGGGCGGGCACTCGGCGCGCCTGCCTGGAAGCCGCATGCCGGCGCGTTGTTGGCGATGCATGTGCATGAAGCCGTGTGGCGCATCGTGCAACGCGACGCCGTGCATCACGGCGCCCCTGTGCTGACACCGCGCGAGCGCGAGTGTCTGCGGTGGGTGGCGCGCGGCAAGACGTCGTGGGAAATCGGGCGCATTCTCACGCTCTCCGAGCATGGTGTGGTGTTTCATCTGCGCAGCGTCATGCGCAAGTTCGACGTCTCGAGCCGCCATCGGGCCGCGAAGCTGGCGAGCGATTACGGCCTGCTGGACGACTTCGCCGGCAGCGTGTCGCCCGTCATTGGCTCCGCGCCGCAAGATCGGCGAGCGTCTTGTATCGCGTCAACGTGAAGGTGTCGCTCGCGGCATTCACGAACGATCCGCCGCCCAATCGCCCCACGGGACGGAGCGTCTGCAAATCCACGTGATGCGTGACAGGGTCGAGCAACGCGTCGTCGACATGGACCGCAACGACGGTGCCGAGCACGACCCATCCGCCGCCCGGCGCGGCGCTGATCTCGATAATGTCGCGGACCTGGCATTCGTACGCGACCGCAGCCTCCTGAACCCGCGGCGGCCGCACGCGCGACGAGGCAACCGGGGTCATGCCGGTGAGCGCGAACTCAGACTCGCCGGGCGGCAACGGCGCCGCCGAGAGATTCACGGCCTCGATACACGACAGGCTCGCCACGTTCACGACGAACTCCGGCACCGACTCGACGTTGAGCAACGTGTCCTTCTTTCGCTTCGGTGCCGGCGGCACCACCGGGCAGAACAGTACCGTCATCGGCACACAGCACACGCCCATGAAGTACGCATAGGGCGCCAGATTCGGCCGGTCTTGCGCATCGACGGTACTGACCCATGCGATCGGCCGCGGCAGAATCGTACTCATCATGAAGTTGTAGCGACTTGCCTCGTCGAGCGTCGCCGGATCCAGTTCCATGTCGTCTCCCAAGGTTGTCATCCCTCGCCTGCTATCCGAAGGCGGGGGCTAGTTGTGTGATGCCACGCCCGTGAGCCGAAGCACCTCATTGGCGCATCCCCACGACAACGTGAAGCCCCCGCCCCCATGGCCGTAGTTGTGAAGCAGACACGGGTGGTCCGCGTCGCGCGCCACCCGTGTCACCCGTCGCATCGGCCGAAATCCGAGGCGGACTTCAACGACACGCAGCGCGGCGACGCCATCACACAGCCCGGTGCATCGGCGTACGATGTCCTCGACCTGCCGCTCGCCGATCACGGTCGACGTCAGGTCGGGATCGGCGGTGCCGCCCAGTACGATGTCCTCGTTCCGTTCGACCACGTATGTCGGCGCCTGCGGATCGGAATCGTCGATGAAGCAGCCGCGCACGGCGGCGTCGCGCTCTGCCCGAAGCACAATGGCGCGCGACAACGATAAATCGCTGTCGCCAAACGGCCGGCTTCCATAACCGCAGCAATTCACGACGTGCTCGGCGTCACCGAGCAACGACGCCGGATCGCCGACGCGCTGCGCCACATACCGGCCGCCGAGTTCGAGGAACAGCGTCATCAGGTAGCGAAGATAGACCGCTGCGTCGGCCACGGGCACGTCCATGCGGTAAGCGCAGGCGAAACGCGACGGCACGTCCGCTGGCGCCAGACGCTCAAGACCGCTGGCGCATTCCGTCCACCACGGCGGCCCGGCATCGCGTTGAAAATATTCGGTGAGCACGCGCATCCGCACGCCTGACGCCGCGTCGGCGGACAGGCGACGCATCGTCGCGTAGGTTTGCCGGGCGCGTTCGAGATAGACGAGGTCGGGCGCCTGATAAAACGGATGCCAGATGGCCGCCGCGAGCGCCGACGTCGTCTGCGCCGGCCCCTCTGCCGCGTAGATAACGACGTCGCACCCGGCCAACGCCATCGTCACGGCCGTCGTCAGGCCGCTGACCCCGGCACCGAGCACAATGATGCGCGGGCGGATCACGGCTGCGCCTCCGATTGCACGTATCCTGGGTCGTCAGGCATGCGGCGCGGCGCAGCTTCGACATAGCCCCGCAGTTGGCCGGGCGTCACAGCGTCAAAACACTGCGGAGATTTCAGGCCGCTTCCCGTCCCGAGCAGCACCACGCGCGACCGGGGCTCGATGCGCCCCGTCGCGAGACACTCGCCCAATGCGGCGTAGCCGGCGGCCGTCGACGGTTCGAACCACAGGCCGAAGCGCTGCGCGAGATTGCGCGCCGCCACCATGATCCGTGCGTCACTGAGTGCGACGCACGCGCCGCGCGTGGCACGCAAGGCATGCAGGGCCGCGAAATGATCGCGCGGACGACCGACCGCCAGACTGTCGGCCACGGTGTCCGGGCTGACCTGCGTGGGCGACGCAGGCAAGGCCATGGCATCGTCGCAGGCGCGCCAATCGCGCGTGATGCTGCTTGCGCTGTCGGCCTGCGCCGCGAGCAATCGCGGCATGGCGGAGGTAATGCCGAGCGAATAGAGATCGAGAAACCCCGCCGCGATGCCTGACAGAATGTTGCCGTCCCCCGTCGGCACGATGACCCAATCGGGCACACGCCAATCGAACGCTTCCGCCATCTCGAACGCGCATGTCTTCTTCCCCTCGCGCGTGAAGGGATTGATGCCCGTATTGCGACAGCACACGCTGGCGTCGTCGGCCATGCGCTCGGCGATGTCGAAGGCGTCGTCGTAGCTGCCCTCGACCTCGCAGACCTTCGCCCCATATGCGCGAATCTGCGCGAGCTTCACGCGAGGCGTGCTTGCCGGCACGACCACGGTGGCCGACATTCCCTGCGACGCCGCGAGGCACGCCAGCGACGCACCGGCATTGCCGGTCGATGCGGTCACCGCATGCTGGCACCCGGCGCGTTTGGCGACCGCCAGCACCACGTCGGTGGCGCGGTCCTTGAGCGATCCGCTTGGGTTCCGCGCCTCATCCTTCACCCAGAGACGGACGCCGCTGTCGTCGCCGCAATCGACCAACGGCGTGGCGCCCACGACCAACCGGCTCGCCCAGTGCGCTTCAACCGGAAGGAGTGCGCCATATCGCCACATTCCCCGTCCCTGAAACGTATTCACGATGTCCGCGGCGCATGGCGAATCCGCGTCCGCCCGCCGTTGAATGCGAAGATTCTGCCCACACACGGGGCAGCGATAACGGATCGCGCCCCACGCCTGCGGCGTTGCACACCTCACGCACACGTAGTGATACGAAAACGGCGGCCTCACGCGAGGCACCCCGGATTCAGCAGGTGCGCCATCACGGCATTCTGCGCATGAAGTCGATTCGCGGCCTGGAGGAAAACCCACGACGACGGGCCATCGATCACGTCGTCCGTCACCTCCTGCCGCCGGTCAGCGGGAAGGCAATGCAGGTAGCCTGCGTCGGGCGCTGCGCGTCGCATGACGTCGGCGTCGACGCACCAGTCCCGGTACCGCTCGAAGACGTTGTGCATGACGGCCTCGTCGACCGGATCGCCGTGACGTTGCGGAAGATGCGCGAGACTGCACCACGATTTGGCGTAAACGGCGTGCGCATCGGTCACGCCGTCGCGCAGATCGTGGGTCACGCGCAGACGCGCCCCGGTCTGCTCGGCGAACCGCGTGGCCGCGGTCATCACCTGCGGATCGAGGCCGAGCGATGGCGGATGCGCAAGCGTCACGTCCATCCCGGATTTCACTGCGGCGAGCAACAGACTCTGCGGCACGGCCACTGGCTTGTGCCAGCTACCGGAATACGCCCAACTGATGCACAGCCGCCGGCCGGCCAGCCCGCCCAATTGCTCACGCATCGTCATCACATCGGCAAGCGCCTGACACGGATGAAAGCGGTCGCACTCCATGTTGATGACGGGCACCCGACTCGACTGAGAAAAAGCTTCGAGATGACGATGCGCCGCACCGTACACCCACCCGGCCGGTGCGCCATACATGCGAATGGCAATCGCGTCGCCATAGGATGAGAGCACGCGCGCCACGTCGGCCACGCGCTCCGTTGAGTACGGAATCTCCGCCTCGGGTAGCGCGGGCGTATAGATCCCGTTCAGCGGATCGAGGACGATCGCATGGCCGCCCATTCGCGACAGTCCGGTCTGGAAGCTACTGCGAGTGCGTAACGACGCGTTGTAAAACAGAAAGTAGATCGTTCGGCCGCGCAGCGCAGATTCCGTGTGCTGCGGATAGCGGCGCTTGAAGGCGAGCGCCGCCTCAAGGAGTGCGCGATACTCCGCCGCACTCATGGTCAGATCGGGGGCTAGCCAGTGGCAATTCACAGATCTCTCCTGGTGGTGTATCGGCGAAGCGCGGGGACAGCACAACGTTGCCCGCCGGGTTGAACCGGTTCGGCCGCATGATCGCGTGCGTCGCCACGTCAGCGGCTCGACCGGCCGACGCTCAAGGCGGCCGCCAGCGACTCGCTTGTTGCGCGAAGCGTTCCGCGCAGGCCATGCCCAATCGCTCGAACAAGCGCCGTGGCACCCGCGCCGCTTCCATCATCTGCACGCCCACTTCGAGCGGGTCGATGCTCTCGCGGATCACACGATCGGCTTCAGTGGCATCCAGCCCGACGGCACATAGATGCGCTCGCAACACCGGCAATTCAGGCGCAAGAAACGCGGTCATCAGGTCCGGAAGCAGAGTGTCGAGAAACGCGCGGTCCGCTGGGGATAACGACGGAATCCACTCGCTGGAAAAGCGGACAAACGCCGCCTGATGACGTCGTTCGTCGGCGCCATGTTCGCTCAGCATTGCGCGCACGGGCGGGTAGATATCGTCACCGGCCCCCGCCTGCCGCAGCGTGCCTGTGATCAATGTCTCGGTCACCGTTGCCGCTGCGACGATGGCCATCTCGCGATGCGTTTCGGGCACCGCCGCACACAACGCCAGCACGCGTACGACACTCAGCGATGGCGTTCGCGCCAGCTCATACCCCGCCTGTTTCAACAGATGTCTGCGGAATCGCTCCATCATCCACGTGTGAAATCCCTCGTCCGTGTAGATGGCGAGCAGATCGTCACGGCTGACCGACGCGATGCCAGGCATGTCGAGCATTTGCTCGATGGCGCGATTCACGATGTGTAGTTCGACACGTTCCGTCTTGTTCAGGTAATCGGCCAGACGGCGCGCACTCAACTGCTGCCGAGCCGCCTGACCGCGTTCACAGACCAGCGGATGCGTGGCATACGGCATGAGCGACAGGTTGAAGAACAGGTGCTCGGGCCGCAGCGGCGGGAACGGTGCCTCCCCGCCGCCGCGGGTCACGGCGGCGACGTCTCGCCACGGCCGCTGCCCATGCTCGACCGATCCGCCATCGCCGGGCAGGCACGTTGCAACGCTGCTCCCCGTATGCCGGTCAGACATGCGGGGACGCTGCGACGACAAGCGCCGGTTGATGCGCGCTCAGCGATACCAGGCTGGCCCGTTCCGGCCCCAGTCCGATGCCGGCCAGCGGCGCGCCGATTTGCCGCTCGACGAAATCGACGAAGCCATGCATGGCGGCGTCGAGCTTGCCTTCGCGTCCGAGTGTGAGTGAGTGCTCGGACAGTCCGGGATAGATCAGCACGTCGGGCATGACGTCGCTGGACAGCACGTCGCGATTTACACGCATCGGCACGCCCTGATAAGTCGAATGGAAGTAGTGGGCCAGGCAGTCGACCTTGTTGAGGTAGACGCAGTCGATAGCGTGGGCCTTGACGACCTCTCGCAACTGCGCGAGATCGAGCATGCCGATACGACGCGGGCGCCCCGTCCCCGTGCCGTACTCGCCGGTGAGCATGCGAAGCGCGGTGCCCACGTCGAACGGATCGTTGGAGCGCAGCAGTTGTTCCGGCGAAAAGCGTACCTGCTCGTCGGTCACGCCGAGGTGAGACTGGGACGCGTCATCGCAATATTGCGCAGAGCGCTCGCCCCCCAACTCCGACGGAAACGGGCCACGCCCCACGCGCGACATGATGGCCTTCGCCACGCCGATGGTCCGACGGTGGTACTTCGGCGACAGATCGCCCCCCACATACGCATATGCCGGCACCGTGTGGCTCGACGTGACATACGGCTGACAGCCGTCAACGACATCGAGCAACACCGACTGCGCCCCTTCGAACAACACCCTGGCGCCTTGCTTCACGCGATTCGCAAGCCATCCTCGATCGGGTTCGATGTAGGCGCGCAAGGTGTCGGCGACTTTCGGCAGGCTCAACAACAGATCCGACATTTCGGCGACCCAGGGCGACGTTCCCCCGTCCGCGTTGATCATGTGCGTGAAGACATCGCGCATCGAAGCTACGGTGTCCGCCTCGCTATTGAGCAGATCGCCGAGCATCAGATTGACGCGTTTGTCGTTGCGCACACGCAGGGCGCGATCCGCGTAGCACGGCCCGATGCCGTTACCCGTGGTACCGATCGTGCCGCCGCCGCGTCGATCCAGCGCAATGTGGTGGGGCTGCACGAGCGCGGCTCGCGCACTGATGCGTAGCCGGCCCTCGAGCGAGACGCCCATCTCGCGGAGTTGTTCGATCTCGTCAGCCAGCTTCCACGGGTTGAGCGCGCACCCAGACCCGATGTACAGCGTGGCGTGGGGATGAAACACGCCTGAGGGCAGTTGCTTGAGCGCGATGCGGCCGAAGGGCGTGTCGATGGTGTGGCCGGCGTTGGCGCCGCCATTGAATCGGGCGATCACGTCGTACCCCGCAGCGAGGGCATCGATGATCTTCGCTTTGCCTTCGTCGCCATATTGCAGACCGACAAGGACGTCGGCGAAGCCTTCGGCGGGAGGCGAAGCGAGGTGAGCGGCGGGGAAGGAGGCGCTACAGGTAACGGAGGTCATGCGCGTTGCATATCGTGGAAAAAATGGGGGATGGGCGCCTGCTGCGCAGCCAACTGTTCATAGACCCAACGCCCGACGGCAATGTCCAGGATGCCCAGACCGAACGGCGAAAACACAATCGGTCGATCACGCACCGGCGCCTGTCCGCCACAGAGCAAATGCGGCAGCGACGTCGTGACGAAGCGCCGATGACCGGTCTCGACTTCAGCGAGATGAAGCGAGGTCATCGCCCGCAGACAATGATCGATGTCGTCGACGACATTGTGGGACGCAAGAACGACCGCTGGCGCAAGGTCGCGAAGCGAGAGGTGCAGCACGACAGGGCAGTGAGAGAACCATTCCGGGTCGTTCACATAGGGCGAGGGCGCCGTCGTGGTGAATACGATCACGTCCGACGCACGAACGGTGCGTTCGAGCGAGGCTTCGGTACGCGCGTCGTAGCCGAGGCGCGTACTCATGCGGGCGGCAAGTGCCGTGGCGTAGTCCGGGTTCAGGTCGTGCACCGTCACGTCACCAATGGGCAGTGCCGCGAGCGGCAGACACTCGGCCACATGGCGTGCGATCACGCCGGCGCCGACAAATGCCACGCGCAGGCTTCGCGCTGAGGTCTTGGCCGTCGCCTTCGTGGCGAGCGCGTCGCTGGCGAGACACCGTAGCGCGCTGATCGCGCTCGCCGCCGTGCGCGCCGCGCTGATGAGGCTCGCTTCCATGCACGCCATCGGATAGCCCGTCGCCCCATCGTTCAGAATGAGGACGGCCGACGCGCGCGGCATGCCACGTTCGATGTTCGCGGGAAAGCTCGATATCCACTTGATGCCGGTCACCGCCTCGCCGCGGTCATCGCGAAGGTGCGCAGGCAACGCGATGATGCGATTGCGTTGCGCGTCGGGAAAGCGGAGAAACTGACTCTCCGGATTGACGGTGCGCCCGGCGTGATGCGCGCGATACGCCGCTTCGACCGTTTCGAGAACGGCAGCCTTCCGCGTCCCGAGAGTCGAACTGACCTGCGCTCCGGTGAACACACGAAATTGCGGTAGCGGTAGTGCGTTCATGGCAATGAAGGATCGACGGTATCGACGAGTGGCGACGGTCCGCATGGCGAACGCGGGCGGCCATCGATACAGGTGGCGGCCCAATCGGGGTCGTAGAGGGTGTCGAGATATTTGTCGCCCATATCGGGAGCGACGGCGACGACTGTGTCGCTGGCGGCGATCTCGACCGACGACAACTGCACGGCACGCAACACGCTGCCCGTGGACCCGCCCGCGAGCAAACCGCGCGCGGCCAGCGTGTGGCACATGCGGAGGGTTTCGGCCTCGTCAACGTAGACGATGGCGTCCGGCGGCTCGGCCTGCGACGCTTCAGACAACGCCGGGCGGCAACTCATGCCCAGTCCGGGGATGCGGCGAGGCCCGGGCGGGCCGCCGAACGTCACCGAACCGACGGCATCGACCGCAATGACACGGGTCGGCAGTCGATGGGCGCGCACGTAACGCAAGCAGCCCATCAATGTGCCGGTGGTGCCCGCGCCGACAAACAAGTGGTCGACGTTGCGATAGGCCGCGAAGATTTCCGGCGCCGTCCATCGATAGTGCGCACGCCAGTTGCCTGGGTTGGCGTACTGATTGACCCACACCCAACGCGGGTTACGCGCCACTTGCTCACGGATCCACGCGATGCGTGTGCCGAGATACCCCCCCTGCGCATCGCGACGTTCAACGCGCACCACGTGCGCGCCCGCCGCCTGCATGGCACGGATCGCATGACCCGACGTGTTGGGATCCGTGACGCAAGTGAACGGGTAGCCGCGATTTGCGCACACCATCGCCAGCGCCATCCCGAGATTTCCCGAGGACGATTCGACGATCCGCGTATTCACGTCAACGCGGCCCGCATCCTCCAGATCCTCGATGAGTTGAAGCGCAGGCTTCAGCTTGATGGAGCCGGCTGGGTTCAGACCTTCGAGCTTGAGGTGAACCGTGGCGCGACACAGCCCGTCAATCGCCGTGAAAACGGGGGAGGTCGGTCGCAGAAAGGCGCCATCGACGCGCAGCCCCTGGCGATCGCGCGTTGTTTCGCGTTGCGCAGGTTCGACCTGCGGCGACGCCACCCACGTTTCGTGCTGGTTCCCCACCCCGACCTCCCAATGTCTCGCCCGAAGGCGATTCGATGGCGTGGCGTAGCGAAGGCAATCCGCAAGGCCCTGTGCTCATGCACGCCGTGAAGCGCCATTTAAGCGAATCGGGCGTGCGCAGAACACCTGCAAGGTCGTGTAGGACGCAGGATACGGTGGGGTGTCAGGGCGCCAGCGGGAGGGGCCGGGTCCGCGAAACTCAGCGAAACTCAGCGAGGCCGGCCGCCGCGTCCGATGTCCTGAAGGCGAACGACGGCATTGCCGGCCGCATCGGTCTTCTCGGGAATTTTCCAGGCGTGCCCGTAGACGAGTTCGAACGTCAATGCGATCGTGCCGTCCGCACCGCGCTGACGTTCCAGCGCCGCACGCAAAGCCGCAAGACGCGCCCGCCCGGTAAGGCCCCTACGACGCTCGGGTCGTGGATTCACGCCGAGCAAACGCACGTCGCGCAGCAATGTGTCAGGCGTTTCGAACGTCAGCGTGAGGCGCTCCATGTCCGTGACGGGGGTATCGAATCCACTCGCCACCATCATGTCGCCCAAGTCATGCATGTCCGTCGGCTCAAGGGCATGCGGCGCGTCATCGACTTCCGCCCACGCCGCTCGCAACTCCCGCAGGGTATCGGGACCATAGGCCGAAAACATCAGCAAACCGTCGTTGCCAAGCACGCGATGCCATTCGGGAATGACGCGATGCGGCTCGCGATACCAATGGAGCGCGAGGTTCGACCAGACGAGATCGAAGGTGCGCGGCGCGAACGGCAGCGCGGAGAAATCGGCCTGCACGACGCCATAGGGCGGCGCACTGCGCAGCAGTCGGCGCCAACCGGTTGCTGCGCCTGCCGCCGCGGCGGCCTTGACCATCGCGAGCGACGCATCGAGCCCCACGCGATAGGCCTCGGGGTAACGCTCGCCGAAGCTCAGCAAATCGCCGCCCGTGCCGCATCCGGCATCGAGCACGCGGGTCGGCTTCAGCTTGATGTAATCGAGTCGGCTCGCGAGCCGCGATGCCACCTCCCGCATCAGGAAGTCGGCCTGCGGCCAGTTCGGCGCTCGGCGGTCGAACGCAGTGCGCAAAAAGCGAGCGGAGAACGCGGCGGACGGGGTCGGGGGAGCGGCGGAAGGCTTCATGGGACGGGCGAAAAGGCGAGTCGGCAGTATACTCGTTGCTGTCCGAATGCATCGTGCACCGCCACGCGCCCCGGCGCACGCCGTTCCATGCCGAGCATCGACGATGTCGACCGCCCCGCCTTCCCACCACTTCATCGCCGCTATCACCTTGCCCTTCCTCCCTGCCACCTTGCCAACGCTCGCCAAGCTTGCTGGCGGGTGGCTGCGCATGGCGTTGCCCGATCACTGCGCGCTTTGCCACCGGCGCGCACCGCGGCAGATCTGTGCCGATTGCGCACACGCCTTCGACGCCGACCGGCCTGATGCGCCGTTGCGCTGTCGCCAATGTGCGGTCGCATTGCCATCGCGGCCCACTTACGCGGACGAAACGGACTCGCAAGGCATCGGAGGTGCGACAATTTGCCGCACCCCACCCCCGCTCGTGTGCGGACAATGTCTGCGGTTGCAACCTGCGTTCGACACGACACTGACGCTCGCAGACTACGTGGCACCGCTCGATGCGCTGATGATTCGTCTGAAATACCATGGCGCCCTGCCATTCGCACGCGAGTTCGGCGAACGCCTCGGCAACGCCCTCTCGAATTGCCGAGACGAGGCTGCGCTGCTGGTGCCCGTACCGCTTGCGCCGTCGCGACTCGCGACGCGGGGTTTCAACCAGGCGTGGGAACTCGCGCGGGTCGCGTCGCGGCGGGCGCATCTGCCCGCCAGCGCCCACGTGCTGCACCGTGAGCGAACGACCGCCGCGCAGCGACGCCTGTCGCGCGATGAACGCCGACGCAACCTGCGCGGCGCCTTCGTCGCGAGCGACCAAGTCCGTGGGCGTCGGATTGTGCTTATCGACGACGTGATGACGACGGGTGCGACGTGCGACGCCGCGGCCGCCGCCCTCAAACGCGCCGGCGCAGCGCATGTGATTGCGGCAGTCGCATTGCGCACGCCGCTCACCTCATAACTCTGTCTCAACGCTCATGTTCAACGTCGTTCTCGTCAGCCCCGAAATTCCGCCGAACACCGGCAACGTCATTCGCCTGTGTGCCAATACGGGCGCGCGCCTGCACCTGATCGAACCGCTAGGCTTCCCGCTCGACGACGCGCGTATGCGCCGCGCCGGGCTCGACTATCACGAGTATGCCGAGATGAAGGTCCACCGGGATTGGGCCGCGTTTCTGAGCGCAGAAGCGCCGGATCCCACGCGCATGTTCGCGTTGACGACGCGCGGTTCGCGCCCCTTCGGCGAGCTGTCGTTCGCCAAGGGCGATTGGTTTGTGTTCGGATCGGAAACTCGCGGCCTCGCCCCGGAACTGCTCGATACATTCGCCGCGACGCAGCGCGTGCGACTGCCGATGCGCCCGGGCAATCGCAGCCTCAATCTTTCGAATACGGTTGCCGTCGTGGTCTTCGAGGCGTGGCGTCAACAGGGTTACGCCGGCGGGTCCTGACTCGCCAGTTCGGCGCGATAACGCGCCAGCATCGCACCGTCGAAACAAACGAACTCGACGTGCTCGATGCTCGGGAAATGCGGCAGCGCGTCGCGCACGGCGAAGACAGCCAGCGGCACGGCCAGCTCGGGGGGATAACCGTAGATGCCGCAACTGATGGCCGGAAACGCTACGCTGCGACAGCCGTGCGCCGCCGCCAGACGCAAGCTCTCGCGATAGCAGCTCGCGAGCAGCGCAGGCTCATCGTTCGCGCCGCCGTGCCATACCGGCCCCACCGTATGAATCACGTATTTCGCCTTGAGTCGAAATCCCCGTGTGAGCTTGGCCTGTCCCGTCGCGCAACCCTGCAGTTTGCGACAGGCGTCCAGCAATTCCGGGCCGGCGGCACGATGGATCGCCCCGTCGACACTGCCGCCGCCCAGCAGCGATTCGTTCGCGGCATTCACGATGGCATCGACCGACGATTGCGTAATATCGCCTTCGGAGGTGTGGAGATGGGCAACTGGCGACATGGGTTCGACTCCCTTGTGCGAGTGCCGACGACGGGATTCCGCCATCGGGGAAACGGCGCGCCGACTATCCTGCGAAGCATCGCAGGCCGGTCATGCTGCGCCGGGCGAGACCGGACAACGTCGCAACGTGCCAGTGAAGCGTCAGGGTGACGCCTCACCCCGCAGGGGTGTCGTCCTCTCGTTCCGCGCGGGCATCGCGCCGCAGCAGGGATTCCACCGCCGCACGGGCCGGTAGCCCCTCGAACAGCGTAGCGCATACCGCGTCGGTAATGGGCATTTCAACACCGTGCGCGCGGGCCAGATCGCGCACCGCACGTGCACATCGTACGCCTTCCGCGACGTGCCCCAACGATGCCAGCACGTCGTCGAGCGACTTGCCCGACGCCAGTTGCAGACCGACGGTACGATTGCGCGACAGATCGCCCGTTGCCGTCAGGATCAGATCACCCATGCCGGCCAGCCCCATGAACGTCTCGGGCTTGCCGCCCAGCGCGACGCCCAGGCGGGTCATTTCGGCCAGACCCCGCGTGACGAGCGCCGCGCGGGCATTGAGTCCCAGACCGAGTCCGTCGCTGACACCCGTGGCGATGGCGAGCACGTTCTTCACGGCGCCGCCGACCTCGACGCCGACCACGTCGTCACTCGAATAGATGCGCAGCGCGCCGAAGTGACACGCGGCGATCGTCAGTTCGCACAGCGACGGCACCGCGCTCGCAATGGTCAGCGCCGCCGGCAGTCCCTGGGCGACTTCGCGGGCGAAACTCGGCCCGGAGAGCGCGCCGCCCGCCACCTGAGGGAAGACCTCGGCAACGATCTGGTGTGGCAGCAGTCCGGTATCGGACTCGAAACCCTTGCACAGCCAGATCAGGTTGTGCGGCGCATCGGCCGCAAGCGCCATATGGCCGGCCAGTGCCCGCAGGCCGGCCACGGGCACAGCCGCTACGCACAAGGCGCGTTCACCCGTGCCATGCGTGAGCGCCGTTGCGAAGTCGGCTTCGAATCGCAGACGAGGCGACAGCGGCGAACCAGGGAGGTAGAGGGAATTTTCGTGCGAGGCGTTCAGTTGCTTCACGAGCGCCGCATCGCGCGCCCAAAGGACAACCTCATGGCGTGCCGCCATGTGACTCGCCATCGCGGTGCCCCAGGCACCTGCACCGAATACGGCAATCTTCATGAGAGAGGCCTCGACGCGAAGGCCGACGCCGGGCCGGCCGTCGCGTCGATCAAGCGCAAGCGCTTAGTGGGTCTGGGCGGCCGAGCCGTCGGGCATCACGATGCCCGGGGCCGGCGTTTCGCCGTTGGCCGCTTGTTGCTCGGCCAGTTGCGCCAGTCGCTGTTCGTACAGTGCCTGGAAATTCACTTCGGCCAGATGGATCGGCTGGAACCCGGCACGGCTGATGGCATCGGCCACGTTGGCGCGCAGGTACGGGTAGACGATCGTCGGGCAAGCAATGCCAATGAGGGGGTCGAGTTGTTCGACGGGCACGTTGCGAATCTCGAAGATACCGGCTTGCTTACCTTCGACCAGGAACGCGACCTTGTCCTTGATCTTGGCCGTCACGGTGGCAATCACGGCGACTTCGAAGATTTCCTCGGCCAGGCGTTCGGCGGCGACGTCCAATTGCACTTCCACGGTCGGCATCTCTTGCTCGAGGAAGATCGCGGGCGAATTCGGCTGCTCGAGCGACAAATCTTTCAAGTAAGCGCGCTGGATGCTGAAAAACGGCTGATTCTGGTCGGACATTTTGTTTCCTTGGGATAAGACAGCCGCGCAGACACGCGGCTGGGCGCACTATTTTGCGGGCGGTATCAGGCGGCTTGCAAGAGCGGCACGAGGCCGCCGGCACGGTCGAGTGCCGACAGATCGTCGTAACCGCCAATGTGGCGCTCGTCGATGTAGATCTGCGGCACGGTGCGGCGCCCTGTGCGCGTCATCATTTCCTCGCGGCGGGCGGGTTCCTTGTCGATCAGAACCTTCTCGATTTCCTGAACGCCACGCTGACGCAGCAGTCGCTCCGCCATCTGGCAATACGGGCACACTTGCGTGCTGTACATCACGATCTTCGGCATGACTGGCGATTCCTCGATTACTTCACGACCGGCAGGCCGGCTTCCTGCCAGGTGGCAATGCCGCCCTGGAGGCTGAACGCCTCGGCGTAGCCGAGACCGCGCAGCAACGTCTGGACGCGCGCGGCGCCCTGCCCGTTCTTGCACACGATCAGGACCGGCGCGGCCTTGTTCTTGATGACCTGCCCGACCTTTTGTTCGACGTCGTCGAGCGGCAGATTGCGCGCGGAGGGCAAGTGGCCTGCGGCGAACTCTTCGCCAGAACGCACATCGAGCACCACGGCGCCTTTACGGTTGATGAGCTGGGTCGCTTCCACAGTCGACAGACCGCGCCCGCCACGCTTGAATACGGGCCATGCCAGCATGCCCCCCGAAACGAGGGCAATGGCGATCAGCGCGAGGTTGGTGTAATCAGTAAAGAACGTCACAAACCACCTGAAAAATATCAAAAGAATCCGATCATTATAAAATAATCCGTGATTGCGCCGACGGGTTGCGTTGCCAATCGCTGCGCCGGACGTCGGCGGCCCCCTCGCCGCGCCCCCGAACGTCTCTGAATTGTTGCCGCAAATCCCCTTGCCGGGCCTTGCTGCGCAAGGCGCGGCGTGTAGCAATGCGCTCGCCGGCTGCCCCCGCTTTCCAACTCTGACTGACGTTTTCTCATGTACAAGCTCGTTCTCATCCGCCACGGCGAATCGACGTGGAACAAGGAAAATCGCTTCACCGGCTGGGTCGACGTCGACCTGACCGAGAAGGGCGCCGCCGAAGCCATTCAGGCCGGCAAATTGCTCTCTGACGCCGGCTACGCGTTCGATCTCGCCTATACGTCGGTCCTCAAGCGGGCGATCCGCACGCTCTGGCATGTGCAAGACGCCATGGACCAGATGTGGATTCCCGTCATCCATAGCTGGCGCCTGAACGAGCGTCACTACGGTGCGCTCGCCGGCCTGAACAAGGCCGAGACCGCCGCCAAGTACGGCGACGATCAGGTGCACGTCTGGCGGCGCAGCTACGACACGCCGCCGCCGCCGCTGGCCGCGGATGACGAGCGCAGTTCGTACCGCGACCCGCGTTACGCCAAGCTCAAGCGCGACGAGATTCCGCTCACGGAATGCCTGAAGGACACTGTGGCGCGCGTGCTGCCGTTGTGGAACGAGTCGATCGCCCCGGCCGTGCGCGCCGGCAAGCAGGTGCTCGTCGCCGCGCATGGCAATTCGCTGCGCGCGCTCATCAAGCATCTCGACAACATTTCGGACGACGATATCGCCGGCCTGAACATCCCGAACGGCACGCCGCTCGTGTACGAGCTGGACGCCGACCTCCAGCCCATCCGGCATTACTACCTGGGCGACGCGGAGAAGATCGCCGGCGCGTTGGCCGCCGTGGCCGCGCAAGGCAAGTCGAAGTAATCGTCGATCCTCGCCTGCGCCAATTGATGACACCGAGCGCGCCGCCCCCTTGCGGCGCGTTCGCCCCCCGTTTGGCGCGCCGCTACGTCTCTCCCTTCCGCCGCTTTCGCGGCACTTCCCCCCAGCACGTCCCCCGCTGCCCCCTCCAGTAACGCGCCGTAACACGATTTCCATCGCTTTCGGGCATCCTGCCCCGCGAGGTCCAATCCTCGCCAATGCTCGCTCCGCCAGCGAAAGCCCGCCGTTATCGAGCCGCGTGCCGGAAACATCCCCCACAAAGTCGCCGCAACCGGAACTTTTCGTAGAACCACTCAGGAAAACTCCCTGTCGAATGGGCAATGCCCGCCCTGCGGGCAAACGGTTATACTTCGCCAAAGTGCGCGCGCCCCTTGGCGGGCGCCCCGAAAAATCCGGAATTTCCACGCCTATATGCGCCAAACCCTCAAACACATCGGCCTGATCGTGCTGGGCCTCGCAACCGGTGCGGCTGCCACCCTCGCGTTCTCGCAGGCTTCCGCACAAACCGCTACCACGCCGTTGCCGCTCGAACAGCTCCGGCTGCTGGCCGAAGTGTTCGGTCAAATCAAGCGCGAGTACGTGCAGCCGGTCGACGACAAGAAGCTGCTGACCGCAGCCATCAAGGGCATGGTATCCAGCCTCGATCCGCATTCGTCCTATCTCGACAAGGACGAATACAAGGAGTTGCAGGAACAGACGCGTGGCCGCTTCGCCGGTCTTGGCATCGAGATCTCTCAGGAAGACGGCCTCGTGAAGGTCATCTCGCCGATCGAGGACAGCCCGGCCTTCAAGGCGGGCCTGAAGCCCGGCGACCTCATCACCCGCATCGATGACAAACCCGTGCGCGGCATGACCCTCGATCAGGCGGTCAAGCGCATGCGTGGCGCACCCGGCAGCAAGGTCACGCTGACCATCTACCGCAAGTCGGACGAGCGCACGTTCCCGGTGTCCATCGTGCGTGCGGAAATTCGCGTCCAGAGCATCAAGGGCAAGATGCTCGAGCCGGGCATCGCTTACGTGCGCATCACGAGCTTCCAGGAACGCACGGTGCCGGATCTGGCCAAGAAGCTGCAGGAGCTGGCCAAGGATCAACCGATCAAGGGTCTCGTGCTCGACCTGCGCAACAACGGTGGCGGCATTCTGCAGTCGGCCGTCGGCGTGTCGGCAGCCTTCATGAAGGAAGGCGCCACGGTCGTGACGACCAACGGCCAGATCGAAGACGCCAAGCAGAAGTACACGGCCACCTTCGACAACTACCGCCTGTCGGCGAGCCCGGACGATCCGCTCAAGGGCGAAGCCGCCTTCTGGAAGACGGTGCCGATGGTCGTGCTGGTGAATGCCTACTCGGCCTCGGCCTCGGAGATCGTGTCCGGTGCGCTGCAGGATTCGAAGCGCGCGCTGATCATGGGCAAGACGACCTTCGGCAAGGGCTCCGTGCAGACCGTGCGTCAACTGTCGCCGGACACAGCGCTGCGTCTGACCACGGCCTACTACTACACGCCGAGCGGCCGCTCGATCCAATCCATCGGCATCACGCCGGACGTGCCGGTCGACCAGAATCCGAAGGGCGATCCGGAAGACGTGCTGGTTACGCGTGAAATCGACTACCAGAACCATCTGCACAACACGCAGAAGCCCGACGAGCAGAAGGCCATCGACGCCCGCGAAGCCCGTCGCCTGGAAGAATTGCGCCGCCTCGAGGAAGAAAACGCCAAGAAGACGCCGGAAGAGCGCAAGAAGGAGCGAGACGCGCGCCTGCCGGATCTGGGCAGCGCCGACGACTTCATGCTCCAGCAGGCCGTTCATCAGCTCAAGGGCGAGCCGGTCCAACGCACGAAGTCCCGTCTGGAAGCCAACGCCGGCCCGATGCCGAAGGACGCGTCCAAGGCTGCCAGCCCCGCCGCGACGCCGGCCAAACCGTCGGACAAGAAGTAAGCATCGGCTTTACACTACAAACCGTGCCCGCGAAAGCCGGCACGGTTTTTTTATTCTTTTCCGTTTTGCGATGAACGACGACCAGTTGCTGCGTTACTCCCGCCACATCCTGCTCGACGAACTCGGTATCGAGGGTCAGGAGCGTCTGCTCGCGGCCCACGCCGTGATCGTGGGCGCAGGCGGTCTCGGCTCGCCCGCCGCGCTTTACCTCGCGGCCTCCGGCATCGGACGCATCACGCTGATCGACGACGACGACGTCGATCTCACCAACCTGCAACGCCAGATTCTTCACGACACCGACAGCGTCGGTCGGCCCAAGGTGGTCTCCGGACGCGACCGCATTGCGCAGATCAACCCCGGCGTGGTCGTCGACGTCGTCACCGCACGGGTGGACGAAGCGCAGCTCACAGCGCTCGCCCGCGGCGCCACCGTGGTGCTCGATGGGTCGGACAACTTCACCACGCGTCACGCCGTCAATCGGGCTTGTGTCACGGCGAGGGTGCCGCTCGTGTCCGGCGCGGCCCTGCGCTTCGACGGGCAGATCAGCGTATTCGACGTGCGCGACGACGCGTCGCCGTGCTACGAATGCATCTTTCCCGCCGACGAACCTTTCCCCGAGCAGGCCTGCGCCACGATGGGGGTTCTCGCCCCGCTCGTAGGCATTATCGGCAGCATGCAGGCGGCCGAAGCGATCAAGCTCATCACGGGCATCGGGAAGCCGCTCGTTGGGCGCCTACAGATGCTCGACGCCCTCAGAATGAGCTGGCACACCATGCACTGCGCCCGCAATCCGGAGTGCAAGGTCTGCGGCCAGCGCCACTGAAGGCATAGGGTCCGGCCGACGTTGACCGGGCGTCGCACGAACCCTCAAATCGCGCTCAACGCCCGCTGAGCGCGGGCGAAAAAAACGGGCCCCCTGTGACAGGACGCCCGCTTTTTCGTACTTGTGGGGGATGCGCGACGCCCCGGCCTGCCCGTCAGGCCGCCGCCAGGCGCGCCAGCGCCGCCTGCATCTCCTCGGGTTCAGTGGCGGCGAGCAGCTCCTGGACCGGCCGTTCCAGATCCGGCAGATGCGCCCGCAGGATTTCCTGCTTGACCTGCAGCAGTTGGCTCGGATGCATTGAAAACTCGCGCAGGCCCATGCCGAGCAGCAGACGGGTCGCCGTCGGATCGCCCGCCATCTCCCCGCACACTGCCACCGGCACGCCGAACGCATGCGCTTCGCGAATGGTCATGGCGATCAGTCGCAGCACCGCCGGATGCAGCGGGTCGTACAGATGGGCGACGGCGTTGTCCGCGCGATCGATCGCAAGCGTGTATTGAATCAGGTCGTTCGTGCCAATGGACAGGAAGTCGAGCCGCTTCAGGAACATCGACACCGTGAGCGCCGCCGCCGGCACTTCGATCATTGCGCCCAGCTTCACGCCCGGGTCGTAGAGCAGGCCCGCCGCGTCGAGCTGCGCCTTCGCTTCGCGAACGAGTTCGAGTGTCTGGTCGATTTCCTGCGCATGCGCGAGCATCGGGAACAAAACCTGCACCTTGCCGAAAGCCGACGCGCGCAAAATGGCGCGCAACTGCGTGAGGAACATGCGCGGCTCGGAGAGGCTCCAGCGAATGGCCCGCAGCCCCAGAGCGGGGTTCGGCGCCGTCTCGTACGACTCATGACTGTCGAGTGGCTTGTCGGCGCCAACGTCGATGGTCCGGATCGTCAGCGGCAGACCTCGCATCGATTCGACGGCGCGCTTGTACGCCTCGAATTGCGCCTCTTCCGCCGGCGCCTCCTTTTCGTTCATGAAGAGGAATTCCGTGCGAAACAGCCCCACGCCCACCGCGCCGGCGGCGACCGCCGTCGCAGCGTCCTCCGGCAATTCGATGTTGGCCAGCAACTCGATGTGGGTACCGTCGATCGTCTGCGCGGGCGAATGCTTCAGACGCTGCAGACGGCGCTCCTCGAGCGCACGCTCGCTTTGGCGGTAGCTGTACTCCTCGAGCACGATCGGCGCCGGGTCGACGATGACGATACCGTGATCGCCGTCGATGATGATGATGTCGTCCTGCTTGATGAGCAGGCTGGCCTGCGCGACACCGACCGCCGCCGGAATGCCCAGGCTGCGCGCGACGATGGCCGTATGCGACGTCTTGCCGCCAAGATCCGTGACGAAGCCTTTGAACGTCTGCGACTTGAACTGAAGCATGTCGGCCGGCGCGATGTCGCGGGCCACCACGATCATATCGTCGCGTGGCGTCTCAGCCACCACATGGCGAATGCCGGGCGCACCGGCGAGCGCCTTGAGTACGCGCTCGGTCACCTGTTCGATGTCGGCGCGGCGCTCTCGCAGATACTCATCGTCGATCTCCTCGAAACGGGCGACGAGCACCTCGAGCTGTGTGGTCAGCGCCCATTCCGCGTTGTAGCGGCGCTCGCGAATCAGCTTGATGACGGCGTCGGCGAGCAACGTGTCGTTGAGGATCAGCGAGTGAACGTCCAGGAATGCGCCCATCTCGCCCGGCGCATCGTGGGGCAGTTCAACCTTGAGGGTATCGAGTTCGTGCTGGACAGTCGCCTGCGCGCCGTGAAAGCGCGCGATTTCTTCATCGACCTGGGTGGCGTCAAGCAGATAGTGCGGGACATCGAGCGTGGCGGGCGCGAGCAAGTAGGCGCGTCCGATTGCGATGCCGCGGGAAACGGGAATGCCGTGCAGGGTGAAAGACAAGGAAGTCTCCCGGTTCAGAGGCGGATGATTCGACCGAAGTCCGTGTATTTTGCCGCGTACGGGCGGCGCTCGGCACGGTGAGTCGCCATTGGGCACAGGCGCGATCGACGCTCGCGGCGCACCGCGACTCACCGCAACGGCGTGTTACTCCCCTTCGCCGAACTTGCTCGCGATGAGCGCCAGGATTTCATCCATGGCTTGTTGCTCGTCAGCGCCTTCGGTCTCCACTTCGACCGTCGCGCCAATCCCGGCAGCCAGCATCATGACGCCCATGATGCTCTTCGCGTTGATGCGCCGACCATTCCGGGTCAGCCAGACCTCACTCTGAAATTTCGCCGCCAATTGCGTCAGCTTTGCCGATGCCCGGGCATGCAAGCCCAATTTATTTACGATCGTCGTTTCTTGTCGAAGCATGTTTCAGTGTGACGTAGTGTGTGTGGCCGGCGCACCCGCGCCGACTTCCAGAATACCTTTAGATCCGCCCGAAAGCACCTTCTCCACCAGCGTGTCGAGCGGCACCGAGCGATAGCACACCGCCTTGATGAGCATCGACAGGTTCACCCCCGAGAGCACGCGCACCTTTGGATCGACAAGTTGCGCAGCAACATTCGACGGCGTGGCCCCGAACAGATCGGTGAGGACCAGCACGCCGTTGTCTTCGTGCAACTGCGCGAGGCGTTCACGCGCCGTGACGACGAGTGCCGCCGTGTCCTGGTCGGGCACAACGTCGATCGCGCCGATGTGCGCCGGACAACCGCCGTAGATATGCGAAACACACTCGCGAAGTGCCGAGGCGAGCGGTGCGTGAGCAATAATCAGAATTCCAGCCATGATGCTAGGTACGCCAAGCGCCGCGCGTGTTTGGAAGACAAACACAACGGCGAACGCGAACCTGTCGTTTTTGGGACTGTTATTTTAGCAGGCGCGCAAAAAACCCGAATTTTCATCAAGTTAGGGGCTGTCTGAAACGACTCGTCGCCCGACCGGCCCCGGATTTGCCTTACACCGCCCGTTCCAGCGCGTCGATGAACATCTTCGGCACGTCGAAGCCGGTTTGCTCCGTAATTTCCTGGAAGCACGTCGGACTCGTGACGTTCACTTCCGTGAGGCAATCACCGATGACGTCGAGCCCTACGAGCAGCAGACCACGTTGCCAGAGGATCGGCGCCAGTGTTTCGGCAATCTGACGATCGCGCGCCGTCAGGTCGCGCGCCTCGCCCACGCCGCCGGCAGCAAGGTTGCCACGCACTTCATTGCCCTGCGGGATGCGCGCCAGCGAGTGCGGCACGACCTGGCCGCCGATGACGAGAATCCGCTTGTCGCCCAGCACGATCTCGGGAATGAAGCGCTGCGCCATCACCGAGCTGGCCCCGTATTCACCGAGCATTTCGATGACCGACCCAAGGTTGCGGCCATCCGGCCCGATGCGGAACACCCCCGTGCCGCCCATGCCGTCGAGCGGCTTGTAGATCACGTCGCCATGTTCGTCGTGAAAGGCGCGCAGGCGGTTCGCGTCGCGCGTGACCAAGGTCGGCGTCACGAACTGCGGAAACTCGGCGATCGCCATCTTTTCGGAGTGATCACGAATCGAACTCGGCTTGTTGAACACCCGGGCACCGGCGCGCTCGGCGACTTCCAGCAGCCACGTGGCGTTGATGTACTCCATGTCGAACGGCGGGTCCTTGCGCATGAGCACGGCGTCGAACTCGGTGAGCGCGCTCACCCGCGTTTGCACCACGTCGTACCAGGCTATCGCATCGCCCGTCAGGCGAATTTCCCTGACGCGCGCATCGACCGCCGCGTTTTGCCATGCCATCTCGTGCGTCTCGCACGCAAAAATGCGGTGCCCTCGACGCGCGGCCTCGCGCATCATCGAGAACGTGGTGTCCTTGTAGATCTTGAACTGGTCGAGCGGGTCGGCGATAAAGAGAATCTGCATCGATCGGCGGGAGTCTTTGGGGGTTCGGATGCACACACCGCGGGCAGCGGCGACAGGCGTCTATTCTAGCCGAGGCGCCATTTTGCCGCTGTGCATCGCCTCGACGAGCGGCGCGCCGCGCCCCCCCAGCGCACGTGCGCCGCTTCCGAGCGCCGCCGTCCCGCCCAGCCCGAGCAGCAGCGATGCGTCGCGCACGGGGTCCAGACGGGCGCGCATGAGCGACAAATGCGTCTTGAGCGTTTGCACGCCAATCGCGCAAGCCTCGCGCGTCTGGGCGCGCGACTGCCCAGCCAGCAACCGCATCGCGATCTCGCGCTGCACCGGGGTCAGTCCCGTCTCCCAGAGACGCAGCAGCAGCCGGATGGCGGGCGGCACGGCCAGGTGCAGGGCAATGCGCACGCGCTCGGTCGCTCGCCCCCCCATCCCGCACAAGTGCGTGGCGTGCAGATGCAGCGTGCCGCCCGGCACCTCGACCGCCGTGCAGACCGGCACACCCGGCGACGAGGCATCCGATGGGTGGAGTCTGAGTTCGTCGACCAGCGTCTGACACGCCTGCACTACGACGCACGCGTCGGGCCAAGCCCGCCCCGGCATGCGTTGCCAGACCCGTCGCATGAGCGTCAGCGCCGCGGGGTCGGCCCACTCCGGCTGACGCCGATGCCAGACAATCGTACCCGCCACGTCATCGCCAATCGCGCCCGACGGCTCGGGCCGAAGGGACTGCGCAGGCGATGTCATCGCGGTCATCGCGGTCATCGGCGGAAAACCGGGGCGCTTGGGTGGCGTGGCGAATTCGGCGGCGGCTGTCTCGAACGCCATCACTTCGCGCGCAGTGAAACGCGGCTGCGACCTGCGGCGCGAAACAAACAATCGCAACACGCCGGGGGGTGCGATGGGCAACAGATCGGCGCCGTCGCTGCGCGCCGCTTCCTCGTCGCACGCCCGGGGCGCCGGCAACAGACAAACGTCGAGCAAGTCCCCGTCGGCGAGGCATCCCGCCAGTTCCGGCGGACGACGCAACGACCAGGGCGCCGCGGCCAGACCGCCCCGCGAGCGCCGCGCATGACCGCATAACAGCTCGCCGTGCGCGAGCGAGCGCTGTAACTCCGCCACCGGCGGCATCGCCCAATCGCTGGCGGCAAACCGCTCGCAGGCCGACAGCGGTGCCTGCGGTGCGTACCAGCAGGTGGCCTCGGCCGTCGCGGCCGGGTCGTCCGACGCATGACACCAGAGCGCGGCGACGCCATCCGCTGCCAGACGTCGGCGCAGCGTCTCCAGCCACAGCGGCAGATAGCCCAGCGTCGGTACCGGCAGTTGATGGATTTGACGAAGGCCCGTGCGTAAATCCCCGTGCATTTCCATGTGCCTCCCAGACACCCCCATTCCGAGGAAATTTCCTATTCCGCATCGAGACGGACGCGCATCCCCCGTTCGGGGGATGTGGTGCACATCAAACGGTCGCATCATCGCTTCAATGCTGAGGCGAACGAGACGGCGGATCGGCACAGTACACCGATCCAACCGTCGAAGGGGGAGCGCAGGAAACCAGTTTGCGGGGGGAACCGCCCAGGGAAGCCCCGATTTCCGGTCGTTGCATGAGGCGACCGGTAAATGTGACGCCCGGCTAGTCGGGGGGCCAGCCGGGCGTCTTTTTCTTTTCGCCCCACGGAACTTGAAGCGTTCAAGGCCGCCGCCGCACAGGCAGGGCCTCACCTCAAATTCGGAAACATCTCAAACCAACGCGTGACCGAAAAGGCGTGAACGGATGCCACTGGTCGCCGCGCCGATCGTGCCGCGTCAATACGTTTCCGGATCCGGATCGGTGCGCTCAAGTTCGACCGACGCCGCGAGCAGCGCCAGACGCGCCACCACACCGTACATATAGAACCGGTTGGGCGGTGCCGCCCCCGGCTTGGCGTGGACATCGGGCAGTGCCGTATGCTCGAAGGCGAGCGGCACGAAGTGCATGCCCGGCGCGTTGAGGTTCTCGTCGGTCCCGCGTCCGGTGTGCACCCGGTAGAAACCGCCGACCACGTACCGATCGATCATGTAGACGACCGGTTCGGCCACGGCTTCGTTGATGCGCTCGAACGTGTAGACCCCTTCCTGCACGATCACGTCGTGCACTTCGAGGCCTTCCTTGACCACACTCATCTTGGTGCGCTCGCGCCGGTTCAGGTTTTTGATCTCGGCGGCGTCGTGCACCATCATCACGCCCATGCCGTAAGTACCGGCATCGGCCTTGATCACGACGAACGGCTTCTCGCTGATGCCGTACTCGCGATACTTCTTGTTGATCTTCTTGAGCACGGCGTCGACCGTATCGGCGAGCTTTTCTTCGCCCACGCGCTCGTCGAAATCGATGCCCTCGCACTTGGCGAAGTACGGGTTGAGCATCCAGGGATCGACGTCGATCATCTTGGCGAACTTCTTGACGATGTCGTCATATGCCGAGAAATGCTGGCTCTTGCGGCGCACCGCCCACCCCGCATGCAGCGGCGGCAGGAGGTACTGTTCGTGCAGACCTTCGAGAATCGGCGGAATGCCGGCGGACAGGTCGTTATTGAGCAGGATCGAACACGGATCGAAATTCTTGAGGCCCAGCCGGCGCGGTGTACGCTCGAGCGGCTCGATCACAACGTGCTGACCGTCGGGCAACTCGATGGTGGTCGGCTCGGTGATGTCGTCCGAGAGACTGCCCAGACGCACATGGAGCCCTGCGTGACGCATGATCGTCGACAGCCGCGCAAGATTCTGCAGGTAGAAGGTATTGCGCGTATGCCGTTCGGGAATGAGCAGCAGGTTCTTGGCGTCGGGGCAGATCTTCTCGATGGCGGCCATCGCCGCCTGCACCGCAAGCGGCAGCACCTCCGGCGCCAGATTGTTGAAACCGCCGGGGAAGAGATTGGTGTCGACCGGAGCAAGCTTGAAGCCGGCATTACGCAGGTCGACCGAACAATAGAACGGCGGCGTATGTTCCTGCCACTCGAGCCGGAACCAGCGCTCGATGGCGGGCGTCGCATCGAGGATCTTTTTTTCCAGGTCGAGCAAAGGGCCTTTCAGAGCCGTGACGAGATGCGGAACCATGCTTCTCTCATATCCAGATGGAATATCGATTGTAGAGCATACGCTCGGCGCCCCCCACCCTTGGGCGGGATCGGAGGACGTAGAGTGCGCACGCCGCGGTGAGAGAAGATGGGGACGAAGCGGGGAATCGCAAGCGAAAAAAACGGGTACCCGCCGGGTACCCGTCCAATGCCGGGGGCGGCTGTCCGACCAGCCACCGGCAACCTCTCTTGCTCGCCCTGGGCCGAGGTTGGCAGCGCATCGTTGCCGATTCGCGGGCGCTTGTTGGAAGTCACGCCCGGCCGGAGCCGGGCCTAAACCATGCGATGTCACAGCGTCGAGCGGTGGGGCAAACGCCCCCCACCGACGTCTGCGTCATCAGTTGTGATAAGCGGATTCGCCGTGCGAGGTGATGTCCAGCCCCTCGCGCTCTTCGTCTTCCGGCACCCGCAGACCCAGCACGATGTCGGCGATCTTGAAGGCGATGAAGGCGACCACGCCCGACCAGACGACCGTGGTGAGCACGGCCTGCAACTGGATCCAGACTTGACCGGCGATCGAGTAGTCCGGCGCCACCTTGTTGGCCACGTAGTCGTAGATGCCCGTGCCGCCAAGCGACGGGGCCGCGAACACGCCCGTCAGAATCGCGCCGAGCATACCGCCCACGCCATGCACGCCGAACACGTCGAGCGCGTCGTCGGCCTTGAGCAGGCGCTTCAGGCCATTCACCCCCCACAGGCAGATCAGACCGGCAAGCAGGCCGAGCACGATCGAGCCCATCGGGCCGACGAAGCCGGCGGCCGGCGTCACCGCCACCAGACCTGCGACAGCCCCCGAGGCACCACCGAGCATTGACGGCTTGCCCTTGCCGATCCACTCACCCGCCGTCCATGACAGCGTTGCAGCTGCGGTGGCGAGCAGCGTGTTCACGAAGGCGAGCGCGGCACCGCCGTTGGCCTCCAGCCCCGAGCCGGCGTTGAAGCCGAACCAGCCGAACCAGAGCAGCGAGGCACCGATCATCGTCATCGTGAGCGAATGCGGCTTGAACGCTTCCTTCCCGAAGCCAACACGCTTGCCGACCATGTACGAGCCGACCAGACCGGCGATAGCGGCATTGATGTGCACCACCGTACCGCCTGCGTAATCGAGCGCGCCCTTCTGGAAGAGCCAGCCGGCATGTGCCGTGGCGGCGTCGGCGGCGGCAGGGTCAGTGTAAGCGTCCGGACCCGACCAGAACCACACCATATGGGCGATCGGCAGGTACGAGAACGTGAACCAGATCACGGTGAAGAGCAGCACGGCCGAGAACTTGGTACGTTCGGCAAACGCCCCGACGATCAGCGCACAGGTAATGGCGGCGAACGCGGCCTGGAACGCCATGTACGCGTATTCCGGCACATTCACGCCCTTGCTGAAGGTCGCGGCGATCGAGTCCGGCGTCATGCCCTTCAGGAACAGACGATCAAAGCCCCCGAAGAACGCCCCGCCCTCGGTGAACGCGATGCTGTAGCCGTAGATCGACCACAGCACGACCACGAGCGAGAAGATGATGAAGCACTGCATCAGCACCGAGAGCATGTTCTTCGAGCGGACGAGACCGCCGTAGAACAGGCCCAGGCCGGGCAGCGTCATCAAAATCACCAGCGCGGTACAGGTCAGCAGCCAGGCCGTATCGCCTTTGTTCGGTGGCACGGGCGTTGCGGCGGCGGGTGCCGGCGCAGCGGCCTGAGCCGACGGTGCAGGCGCAGCCGCCGGCGTCGCA